>NZ_JAUPTE010000039.1:0-61678 GCF_036701705.1 Microcoleus sp. w1-18aA5
AATATGGCTCAAGCCCAACGTCTGGCGGGATTTGGCCTTAAACTAATTAAGGAGTTGTTTAGAATGAAATAGCCCTGTATACTGCTTATGGGGTTCCTTATAGGGAACATCAGCAAGAATCTTTGAAAGTATGATGGAGTGGAAGGGCTTTGAATGGAAGGGCGAGAATTTATGAGTCGATACAGTAAGGTAAAATGAAGATAATCCCTTAAAGGTTACAACTATGACTTCGGTATCAAGCGGAAAATCATCAACCATTATTCGCACCGAGCGCGGACTCACGATCGCAGGTACGCGGATTACACTTTATCAACTGATGGATTACATCTGCGCTGGCTATCCACCCAAGCTAATCCACAATCAGTTTTACATAACCGACGAACAATTCAACGCAGCAATGTCCTATATTGAAACAAATCGTACTGAAGTAGAGGCAGAGTATCAAATAGTTTTGCAACAGGCAGAAGAAATCCGGCAGTATTGGGAAGATCGCAATCGCGATCGACTCGCTCAGATTGCAGGAATGCCGCCAAAGCCCGAGCGACAGGCAGCTTGGGCAAAACTTCAGGCACGAAAAGCTAGACTTGCTGTATCAAGCTGATGATTTTTATAATTGACCATAATATTGAGGGGCAAGCTCTCATGCTTTTTGGCAGCATAACTGCCGGAGGTTGGCTTGATTTACTATCGATTCGCTTCGTGATTTTTGAAGAAGTTCAGTTACCAATTAATAGTAGCGATCGAATTGTTTGGCGATTTGCTCAAGATAACCAGATGATTCTGCTGACAGCAAATCGCAGTATGAAAGGAACAGATTCGTTAGAGCAAGTTATTCGTGAAGAAAGTTCACCAACTTCGCTACCTGTTGTTACTCTCGGAAACATCGATCGAGTGGCTGAGCGTGACTATCGGGAGCAATGTGTCGATCGCTTGATTGAGCTTGTACTTTACATCGAAAACTATATAGGAGTTGGTCGGATTTTCATTCCTTAACACTGTCGGCTTTAAGGGACGATTGAGCGATCGCGCTTTTTCTTATTTGTTAAGGGCGATCGGGCTTTAAAAACTTTTAAAGCAGGCGATGGGAGAAGGTTGTAGAAAGGTGAGGGTGATGAGGTGCGATCACTTTTAGGAGTGAAGGGGCGATCGTAACTCAATTCCATGTTCTTTACAAGTATGTCAACAAGTTTATGTTACAAAGCTTTTGACTACAGAGCAATACCGCAAATTGAAAACCTATTCAAGACATAGAGGGAGACAGCTTGATTCAGGCTTTTTGACGGATTATATAATCCTCCCTCCCCATAATTTGCTGTGGGAAGATGCCCATATGGAGCTTCGATTGCAAAAGTAAGATCGTTATAATCTATTGTATTACCGTCACTGCCGTCACTGAATTTAGTGTGCCATCCTATGCGTTTAAGGAAGTTATGGCTTAATGTACAAGAAGGTTGCTGAACAAATCGGCTGCTATAATTTCGACTTCCACTTGTTTTGTCAGACAGAATGGATAGTTCATCCTCTCCTAATTCTGATATAATTCGTCTTTGTACACTAAACCCAAAGCGACCATTACTATATTTAAGCCAAAGTCGATCTATAGTACAAAGGTCTTCACAAGGTACGTGTTCGGCTGCTGCCGGGTTGAACCGACTTTCACTAATAACGAGATCATATTCTTCAGACGCCAATTTTTTATGGGCTGTTACAGCAGATACCCTGATCATCATCTTCCCTGTTTCTTCGTCAGCTTCTTTCCATTTGCCCTCTGCTAGTAGGTCACGAAGGTGTGTGTAGTTATAGTGAATAGACACGCTGCTGTCAAGTGATATTACTTCAAGATTTGAATAATCTACTTGATTAGTGTAATTCTGGCTTGATGCTTTACTAGCTTGAGTCCTACTCGATGCCTTACTAGCTTGATTACTGCTTGATGCTTGTGACACCACGAAGTAGACAACTACAGCCAGCACAATTAAAATTAAAATCCACATTGATACTTTCCTTGATTAGGTAATCAGGGGAATTGCCACTCAATCCCCTGATGGTTGTGTCTACTGGTAAAAATTAATCAAAATTGCTTTATCCGCCATAATTACCGCTACCATAGCCTGTTTCTTTAGCTATCTCTAGCATAGTCGATTGACTTGATTTTACTTTTTTTAGTTCCCTTTCTACTCTCTCTCTTTCTGCCTGGTCTGCTATTCCGATTTGCTCTTCAAATTGAGCTATTATTGTCGAGTTGGGAATATCCGAAACCTGTGAGGGGGATAAAATTCCTTGAGCCAAAGCCAAAGTAGCCATAATATTCCGAATAGTCTCGGCAAGGTTGTATGGTAAACTCACTTTTGTTAACTCCTATGCTACGGTAATTTGTAAATATGAACGCCAGCCATTTGCTGACATTTAAGTATT
The DNA here is from genome assembly GCF_036701705.1 of Microcoleus sp. w1-18aA5. Lineage (NCBI taxonomy): Bacteria > Bacillati > Cyanobacteriota > Cyanophyceae > Oscillatoriales > Microcoleaceae > Microcoleus > Microcoleus sp. w1-18aA5. The sequence continues at coordinate 2,416 of NZ_JAUPTE010000039.1, forward strand.
ATAATGAGTCAACTTCATCTTTGTCAGTGATCAAAAGTGACAAAAAGTTAGAAATAGTAGCAACATCTTGGAGATTGTGCTAAAATCTATCCACAGCAATGTGCGCGCACGGTCAAAGTGTCATAAACCATGCCAGCACAACCTCAACTCGGACACTACCTTTAAGAGGATTTAACCTATGACTGTGGATGAAGCTCTCGCCATTGTCGAAACAGTCCTAGATGACGACGAACAGTTAAACGACGTGCAAGAGCTAATCTTCAAACAGTCCTGGGAAGGCAGACAGTCTTATGAGGAAATTGCTAAACTTTCTAAATATGATGATGAATATATTAAAGCGGCTGGCTATAAACTCTGGAAGTTACTCTCAGACGCTTTTAAAGAAAAAGTAAAAAAAAATAATATTAAAGCAGTTATAAAACGATACTTGCGGCGACATCAAGTGACATTACATCGAACTCAAGTAATTGGAGTTAATCTCAGCGGTGCTAACTTAAGCGGAGCAAAACTATCATTTGCAAATTTAAGTGAATCAGATTCATCAGCAGATTTACACGGTGCAATTCTATCTGATTATCATACAGTATCAGATGAAATTATCAAGGCTGAAGATGCACATAACCAGGGAATATTGTCGAGCATAAGAGAACGCATTTATCACTGGAATGATTTGCGCTTTCACAGCCAAGAACAAGTAAAAATAGCCGAAGCGCTCGATCGCACAAACACCCTCTTTTTCCCCAACTCCAAAGCCCGCCTCACAACACCCGCAGGCCGACAAAACCAAGAACCAGATTTCCTCATATTTCACCAAGGCAAATGGGGTATTCTGGAAATATGGCATCCCGACACAGAAAAAGATGAAACGCGCGATCGCCTGTTTGCATCTCACGGTATCAGTATCATCCACTATTGCGACGCTAACAGATGCACAGAAGAACCCGATCGCATTGTCCAAGAGTTTTTAGACATATTGAGTCAGGGATAGGGCGAGTGCTTTTTTCATAAGGGCGATCGGGCAAACACCGCTCAACTATATTTCCCTGAAGACTCAGCAGCATTAGCCAGCCGCTCCACGCCCGCTCGGACAATTACCGCCAAATCTGCGATCGGCATACATTGAATTTTTTTAAGCAAGTCGTTGGTATTGACAGGTTCCGGCATTGGCTTGCCTTCTAGATGGGCCATTAACTCTTCCATCGTAAAGCCCGCTCTTGCCGCAATCTGCGTCAAATTTTTCGTATCCGGGAGCACTTGTCCTTTTTCCCAATACTGAACAGCAGCCCCAGAGACTCCCAACAGTCTGCCAAAAGCGCTAAAACTCATGGAGCCACGCGCTAGCTTAACAACTTCGCTCAGTTTTTTCCTAGCTTCTGCGTCCACAGTATTAGTCACCAGATAAACACAACTCCTAGTTTACAGATAAATCTATCTAATACTCATTCCCCAGCAGCTTCAGCCGATGCAGCGAATCTATCCGCTACAGCTTTGCCAATTAGCGCCACCTGACTCAGAGGCAAAAACTGAATTTTTTTGACAATATCGTTAATTTCTGGGGCTTGCGAGACTGGATTGCCATCCAAAAAGCTGAGAAACTCTTCCAGCGAATAACCAGCTCTCGCAGCAATTTTAGCCAAGTTTTCCGTTTCTGGAACAGTATCGCCCCTTTCCCACAATTGCACAGCAGTCGCAGAAACCCCCAAAAGCTTGCCAAACGCTCGTTGGCTCATAGAGCCACGGGCCGTTTTGATAATTTCACTAAGTTTTTGTCTATTTTGGATGTTCACGACTTAAAAGCTACTCGACCGTACCTATAAGTAAACTGGTCAGTTTATAAATCATTATCATTTAACGATTGAATCGTTTACTTGTCAGGGTTGACACACAAGTAAGTTTACTCTAAAATTAAAAGTATAAATTTAGTACCGCTGTATCGGAGTACCCCTCACGATTTAGGAGTCCGAAAAAATGACTAATAGACGCACACGCAGGACACGCAAGACAAGCCACACACGCCAGAGCCTTACAGCCTCCGGTTGGCTAAAACCCAAGTGCTGGCAAATCTCCAAAATAGAAGCAGCCGAAGCCCTGAGAATGCCCGTCAACCGCATAGTCAAAGTTTACCCCAAACAACATCAAGTAATAGTTGTTTACCTGAACAAGAAAGGACAAAAATGCAGTTCCTTTTTCAGCTACAGACTATTTGCCAGATGGGAACAAGAGGCGATCGCAGCAATTGCCAGTTGTCGAAACCAGCAAATCCTAGCACCCCTAGAAGTCATTGTACAATACGACCTCGAACATTTCAAATATCCAGTGGCGATCGCCGATGTAATTTGGGAAGCCCTACTCAACCAGATATCCCGCGTAACAAGGGCACTGAGGCTGAGCAAACAATGCGCCTAGCCCCCCATCACTCCATCAATTAGTAGAAGCAGCCAACTCAACCAAACGTTCCTGCTGATCCTGAGAAATGCAAGTTTGAATAATCTCCTCAATATCCCCTTCCAAAACACTATTGAGCGAGAAATTCTCCCCCAAACGGTGGTCCGTAGCCCGATTGTCCTTATAGTTGTAGGTGCGAATCTTCTCCGATCGCGAACCAGTACCAACCTGAGCCAAACGCCGCGACTTCACCTCATCCTGCTGCTCCCGCAACTTCATCTCATAGAGCTTAGCCCGCAAAATCTGCATCGCCCGCTCCTTATTCTGCAACTGACTGCGCTCCTCAGTACAGAAAATCCGAATTCCCGTCGGCTTGTGAAACAAATCCGCCGCAGTTTCCACCTTGTTCACGTTTTGGCCGCCAGCACCGCCCGATCGAGCCGTGCTCATCTCAATATCCTTCGGATCGATGTGAATCTCCACATCGTCAACCTCCGGCATCACAGCCACCGTCGCCGTCGAAGTATGCACCCGGCCGCCAGCCTCAGTCACAGGCACTCGCTGCACCCGGTGTACCCCAGCCTCAAACTTCAGCTTGCTGTAAACGCTGTCGCCCGTAACTTCCAGAATCACCTCTTTAAAGCCGCCCATTTCCGCCAGCGACTCGCTCACCAACTTCACCTGCCAGCCTTGAGTTTGAGCGTAGCGCGAATACAGCCGCAGCAAATCTCCCGCCCAAATACTAGCCTCATCTCCGCCAGTACCCGCCCGAATTTCCAGCATAATATTCTTGTCATCGTTCGGGTCGCGGGGGAGCAGCAAAACCTTCAAACGACTTTCCAAATTCTCCAGCTTCGACTCAAGTTCCTGAACTTCCAGCGCAGCCATTTCTTGCATATCTCGATCGCCCGCGGCTTCCTTGAGAACCTGTCGCGTGCTCACCAAATCTTCCTGAGTGGTTTTCCACAGAGCAAAAGTATCGACCACTTCCTCCAAGGACGATCGAGCTTTCGCTACCCGTTGAAACTCTTGATTGTCCCTAGCCACATCCGGGTCAGCCATGCGGCGAGTCAGCTCATTAAAAGTTTGCTCTACCGACTTCAATTTATCCAGCAAATAAGATTCAGCCATTGTCAGTTGTCCTTTGTCAATCGATTTTAGATTTTAGATTTTAGATTTTAGATTTGAAGCACAGTTGGTATAGAATCTCGATCGAACTCAACTGCCAGCCGTAGCAAGTCTTCAATCTCAACTCTCCAATGCGAGGGCGGATCGATTTTAGATTTTAGATTTTAGATTTTAGAACTCAAGAGCAGTTAGGATCGAACTCTACTCGATCGAAGTCAACTGCCAGCCGTAGCAAGTCTTCAATCTAAAATCTAAAATCCGAGGGCGGTAAGTTGCCAGTAGAAAGAACTACTCTCAACAAACTGCGGACAAATGACAATCCGGCTACTTCTTCTTTTTGCCTTTACCAGCAGCCTTAGCAGCATCTGCTTTCGGATCTTCCATTTTCAGCGGTCCAGAGGAAGCATCTGCCTTCGGCATTTCTACCTCGGTCATGCCGTATTTCCGCATAAAGCGCTCCACACGACCTTCAGTATCAATAATCTTCTGAGTGCCAGTATAAAAAGGATGATTTCCCGACCAGACATCAACTTGAAGCTTTGGTCTAGTGGAACCCACAGTCATCACGAGTTCCCCGTTGCAATAAACCTGAGATTCGGGATACCACTCAGGGTGAATGCCATCTTTTGCCATTGTTTTTTACTCTCTAATTTTTGACTTTACAACCATTTTAGCTGCCGCAGGACTTCTAAACCAACAACAGCACCAATTTTGTCTTATACCTTTTGGAACCAGGAATCAGGAATCGGAAATAAACTTGAAAAAAGGCAGATAAAATCTGAATGATTCTTGCCTTTTCTTCCTTCCTTCCTTCTTCCTTCTTCCTTCTTCCTTCTTCCGTCAATCCGTCAATCCGAACATCCGTTACATCCGTTAAAAAATCCGTTGCCGAACTTCCATTACATCCGTTACATCCGTTAAAAAATCCGTTGCCGAACTTCCCTCGATTACCGCTTCGAGTATTGAGGAGCTTTGCGAGCTTTCCGCAAACCGTACTTTTTCCGTTCTTTGGCCCGCGGGTCGCGAGTCAAATAGCCCTCAGTCTTCAGAGGCTTGCGGTTGTCCGGGTCTAATTGACAAAGTGCTCTAGCGACACCTAGGCGAATCGAGTCAGCTTGACCTGTCAAGCCACCGCCTTCGACTTTTACCAAAATGTCGTACTCATTTTCCAGACCCAAAGTTTCCAGAGGGGCTTTAGCCAGAGCCAAATAAGTAGGATTGAATTGCAGGTACAAATCCCCCTCTTTACCATTGACAGTCAGTATGCCAGTGCCGGGAACCAAGCGCACCCGCGCTACTGAACATTTGCGGCGACCGGTACCCCAGTACACAGCGCGGCCGGTATCTGTTGCTTGCATTACTCATTTCCTCCCGGAATCGTGTGAACAATTAATTCTTCTGGTTTTTGAGCTTGGTGCGGGTGGTTGGGGCCAGCGTACACCTTCAGTTTAGTAAACAGTTGTCTGCCCAGAGAAGTGTGAGGCAGCATTCCTCGTATAGCTTCTTCGACAATTCTTTCGGGCAAACGTGCTTGCAATTTGGCAAAAGTTTCTGTTTTCATGCCGCCCGGTCTTCCAGAATGGCGGCGGTAGATTTTCTGGGTGCGTTTTTTGCCAGTAACAGCGATTTTGTCAGCATTGATGACAATTACGAAGTCGCCGGTATCCATAGAAGGAGTGTAAGTCGGTTTGTGTTTCCCCCGGAGGTACATGGCAACTTCAGTTGCCAGACGGCCCAGCCGCTGGTCGGCGGCATCGACCACGTACCACTTGTGCTCTAGGGAGTCTTGAGTAGGGACGTAAGTTTTGTTCATTGTTTATGGTGAGTTGTCTATTAACTGTTAACTGTTGTTAGTTGTCAGTTGTCAGTTGTCAGTTGTCAGTTTTTAATTGTTAGTTGTCCTTAGTTTTTTATTAGTAGTTACCTAATGACTAATGACTAATGACTAATGACTAATGACTAATGACTAATGACTAATTTTGGCTGAGTGTCGTACCAGACCTCTGGGGGAAAGGGAAATTCTGAATAGCCAACCCGCAGCAGGCACAAACCTTGAGCGGGGGCGGCATATTTTACCATTTCTCGGCGTTCGTTGACCCAGATATCTGTGAAATTGTCGATCTGCCTTTCCCCTCGACCCACCTGCACCAGCAACCCCACCAGCAGCCGCATCATCCCGTACAGAAACCCGCTTGCCTGAACCTCTATATAGATAAGAGGCCCAGAACGCTGACACTCTGCCGCTTGTACGTCCACCCAGGAATGGGGGCGGGCAGAACCAGCGCGGTGGAAAGCAGCCAGGTGATGCCGCCCGATGAGCGGTGTCAATGCTGTCTGAATCAAAGATTCATCCACAGGAGCGTGATAGCAGTGCCAAGCAAAAGGACGCACAAACAAATTAGGTGTCGGGTCTGTATAAAGGGTGTAGCGATAGCGCCGCCAACTGGCTGAGAACCGAGCGTGCCAGGTAGGTTCCACCTTTGCCGAAGCTCGAATTAAAATATCTTTTGCCAGTCGAGAGTTGAGAACGCTTGCCCAACGGTGAGCCGGAATTGGGCCGTGGGCGTCAAAATGGGCTACTTGAGCAGCAGCGTGAACTCCCGCATCGGTTCTCCCAGCAGCGTGCAGCGTTACCGGGCGTTCCAGAACAGTCGATATTGCTGTTTCAATTTCTTCTTGTACTGTACGTTGGTTCGGCTGTCGCTGCCAACCGTGAAAGTTAGTGCCGAGGTATTGGATTACTAGAGCAACGCGCTGTATCGATTGGGGATTTTCGATTGGGGATTTTGGATTGTCAGTCATAAATCAAAAATCTCCAACCCAAAATTGAATTAAACCAGTTCAACGATCGCCATTTCGGAATTGTCTCCCTGACGGGGGACTGTTCGCACGACGCGGGTGTAGCCGCCGTTGCGCGATCCGTACCGTTCTTGTGCCGCCTCAAACAAGGCGTGTACTAACTGTTTATCGTAGATATAGCCCATAGCTTGGCGGCGAGCGGCCAAGGAGCCATCTTTCGCCAGGGTAATCATCCTGTCCGCCTCTGAGCGCAGCGCTTTGGCGCGGGCTAGAGTGGTAGTGATTTTACCGTGGCGGATTAATTCGGTGGTCAGCGAGCGCAGTAGGGCGCGGCGCTGGTCAGCCGGTTTGCTGAGTTGGGGAACGCGACAGCGGTGACGCATAGCAGTTGGTAATTGGTAATTGGTAATTGGGTGCCGGGATAGTCCGCGAGTTTTGAGCGGTGAATTCTTTAACTTAAAAACTCACCTACTTAAAATTCAAAACTTTTTGACCCGTTACCCGTTGATTAACTTTTAGCTGATTTTTCCTGTGGCAAGGTAATGCCCAAGCGTTTTTGTAAAGCTTCAATCACTTCTTCTGCAGACTTCTGCCCGAAGTTCTTGATCTCGAGCAAGTCTTCTTGGGTATAATCCAATAAGTCTGCGACTGAGTTGATCTGAGCCCGCTTGAGACAGTTGTAAGCCCGGACGGACAACTGCAATTCTTCGATCGGAATTTGGCTAGTAGGATCGGCTTCACCGGGATACTCTGGTTTTAGAGAATCTTGGGTGATGTCTTTGAGAGGTGCAAATAAATCTACCAGGATGTGGGCAGATTGACTCAAAGCTTCTTGAGGCGTCACACTGCCATCAGTCCAGATTTCCATAATCAGCCGGTCTTTCTCGACCGTGCCGCCTACCCTAGCATCTTCAACGCTGTAGTTGACTCTGCGAATCGGCATAAAGATGGCGTCAATTTGGAGAAAATCCAAAGCCGATCCATCATCGCGACTGCGGTCTACTGCTCGGTATCCGATGCCTTTTTCAATTCTGAATTCCATTTCCAGAACTGAGCCGGGCGAGAGAGTTGCAATGTACTGGGAGCGATCGATCAATTCCACCTCTGAGGGCAAATCGAATCGATCGGCTGTAACTGTGACAGGCCCCTCAATCCGCAACCTTCCGATTTGCGGCTGCTGAGAATGAGTTTTGAGAACCACCTCTTTCATGTTCAGGAGAATTTCTAGAACATCCTCACGTACCCCTTCGATCGTGGCAAACTCGTGATTGACGCCCGCGATTCGGACTGAAGTTACTGCTGTTCCTTCCAAATTTGACAGCAAAACTCGCCGAAGCGCATTCCCAACAGTTGTTCCTTGACCGCGATCGAGCGGTTCCAGGACAAATTTTCCGTACTGACTGCGGTCTTTGTCAGTGTTAGACTCTATACATTCAATTTGAAACTGCGCCACGGAGTGACCTCCCTTTTCCACTTTGGATTTTTGATTTTGGATTTTAGATTGCAGAGCATACCCCTGAACGGATTTCGGATTTTGGATGGACGGGGCAACAGTTAGAACCATTAGTTTTTGACTTTAAGCAGTTAGCCATTATCCAAAATCTAAAATCTAAAATCTCAAATCGTTTTAGACTCTACGCCGCTTGGGAGGGCGACAGCCGTTGTGAGGAATTGGGGTAACATCTCTAATCAGGGTGATTTCCAGTCCCGCCCCTTGCAGCGCCCGGATTGCAGTTTCTCTACCTGCTCCCGGCCCGCTGACCATTACTTCTATTTGGCGCATTCCTTGGTCGTTGGCTCTGCGGGCCGCACTTTCTGCTGCTGTTTGAGCTGCAAAGGGAGTTCCCTTTTTAGCTCCTTTAAAACCGCTAGAACCTGCCGATGCCCAGGATATGACTTCGCCGTTGAGGTCGGTAATAGTTACTATCGTGTTGTTAAAGGTAGACTGGATGTAGCCTACCCCATTGGGTACATTCCGTTTCTGCTTTTTTGCACCAGATTTCTTGCCTGTTTGTTGTCGCGCCATATTAGTCTCTTTAACGTTTCTCTCAACTAATGTCCCGAAGCGCTAGGAGCCAGCAGCCCCCAGCGTATTTTTCCCAAAAAGATGTTACTTCTTGGAAGGTGCCTTTTTCTTGCCCGCAACTGTTCGGCGGACGCCACGACGGGTTCTGGCGTTGGTACGGGTTCGTTGTCCCCGCACCGGCAGACCCAAACGGTGACGCCTACCGCGATAAGTTCCGATGTCCATCAGGCGCTTGATGTTCATTGACTCCCAGCGCCGGAGGTCTCCTTCGATTTGGTATGTGGTTTCTACATGAGCCCGCAGAGCTGTCACGTCGGCCTCTGTTAAATCCTTGACGCGAGTGTCAGGATTTACGCCTGTTGCAGCGATAATTTTTTGGGCCCGCGACAAGCCTATTCCGTAAATGTATGTCAGACCTATTTCGACGCGCTTATCGCGTGGAAGGTCTACCCCGGCAATCCGTGCCACACTTTTTGTCTCCCTAGTTTTCCTGTTTGGCTACAATGTTCAATTAGGATGCACCTGCGTGCAGTGCCCAATCTTCGTTTTTTCTAACCTTGGCGTTGTTTGTGTTTCGGGTTAGTGCATATCACCATCACTCGACCGCGACGGCGGATGACGCGACATTTCTCACAAATTTTTTTGACAGATGCTCGAACTTTCATCTTTCTTCCTGCCTGGAGAACCCCGCTCTACCGGAGAGCAGGCACGCTGGGACTGCCCGTAGAGCGGTGGGAGGAGAGGCTGGGCAAGGTGTAGACCTCTCCTCGATTAAATTGTATAAAGTGCGGGTTGTTTCATGAAGGAGCCCGCTTGCACCCACTCCCATTGCTGGGTAAAGTTCGCCTGTGCCAGAGTGTTGGCGAGCGATACTTTTACGGTGTAACAATGACTTAACCCGGTACATCGGTAGGTTGTTGACGCCCTTCTCGGCAACACTACAAACGTAGCATTATAGCATAAATTTGAAGCTTTTTACCAAATTCTCTCTAAATTAAACTTAGAATTAGTTTTTAGAAAGTTTTATCTAAGCCTATTTTTTCCGAAGGCGATAAGTAATCCTGCCTTTGGTCAAGTCATAGGGAGTCAATTCTACTTTGACGCGATCGCCAGGCAGAATTTTGATGTAGTTGCGGCGGATCTTGCCGGAAATGTGAGCCAGCACGTTAAACCCGTTATCTAGGTCAACGCGAAACATCGCATTGGGCAGGGATTCCGTCACTGTCCCTTCCATTTCAATTAAATCTTGCTTAGACAATTTGGTATTTACCTCAACTCTACATTTGATTAACTAGGAGTGTCCCGGCGTTGGTCTCAAAACCTATTTACTGGTAGGAGTCAAACGGGAACGGGGGGCAATAATTAGGGCGACTCGATCGACTTAAAGACTCAATTAACCGCTCACTTTGGCTTTCCTTGAGTAAAGTTCTGGCAATTAGTATCGAGTTCAATCCTGTTTCTAGCAACCCTCACAAAACCTGATAGCACAAAAAGCTCCTAGTTAACATATCTTAGCAAAAGCTGGTGAGTAACAAGCTGTATTGAGAGGGTTCAAGAGTCGCCACAGAGAGATTGTTGGAGTTCTGCGGTGACTAATTCCATTGCTCGATCGCCATCAACCGCAACTAATTGTTGACGGCCGCTGTAAAAATCAATCAAAGGCTCAGTTTGCTCGCGATAAACTTGCAACCGGCGGCGGATCGTCTCCTCATTGTCATCCTGGCGGCCCCGCGACAGCAGGCGAGACACCAAAATGTCGTCAGGCACGTCGAGATTAACAGCTTTGAGACCAAATTTCGGGTTTGATGTACTCTCCTCGGCACCGCTAAGCTCCTGCAGCAGTTTGTCTAAAAACGTTGCCTGGGAAACAGTGCGGGGAAAGCCGTCGAGAATCCAGCCCGCATTCGCGTCCGGTTCATTCAAGCGTTCCTGTACGATATCCATCAGCAATTGGTCGGGAACCAACTCACCCCTGTCCATGTAAGCTTGCGCCTTTATGCCCAAGGCAGTTTTAGCCACCACGCAGGCGCGTAGGATTTCGCCCGTAGAAATGTGGGGTATTTTCCAAAGAGCGGCTAATATCTGAGCCTGAGTTCCCTTTCCCGCCCCTGGAGGCCCCATGAAAATAAATTGCATTACGATTACTTCACCATTCCTTCATATCGCTGCGAGATGACGTAAGTTTGAATTTGCTTAGCAGTTTCGATCGCCACACCTACTAGAATCAGTAGGGAAGTTGCGCCAAAACCTCTAAAAGTTTGCACACCGATCGCGCTTTCTACAGCAGTTGGTACAATAGCCACCAGACCGAGAAAAATCGCTCCCAAGAAAGTCAAACGGTTCAAAACCTTCTCCACATAATCACTCGTTTTCTGACCCGGACGAATTCCAGGAATGCTAGCGCCCATTTTCTTCAAGTTCTGAGACATATCTACGGGGTTTACAATCAACGAAGCGTAGAAATAGCTGAAGAACAGAATCAAAGTTAGATAAAACAGCGCGTAAGCCCAAGGGGCAGGGCCGTTCGGACTCAAAACATTAGCAACTTGAACCAAAAACGGGTTATTGAGAGACTGAGCGAGGAAAGAAGGCACAATCAACACCGAAGATGCAAAAATAATCGGCATCACTCCGCCTTGATTCAAGCGCAGGGGCAGATAACTCCGGCTCTCCCGATAAACTTTGCGGCCGACTTGGCGACGTGCCGAAATAATCGGAATGCGGCGAGTACCTTCCTGAACAAAAACAATCCCAACAATCGTTACCAAAAAGACCAGCAGCAGAACGACTACGCGGCCGACAACTTGCGTGTCCCCACTTTGAGCCAATTCAAAAGTTTGTCCCAAAGAGCGCGGCAATACCGACACAATATTGATAAAAATCAGGAGCGACGCTCCGTTCCCGATACCTCGTTCCGTCACCACTTCCGATATCCACATCACAAACATTGAGCCGGCTGTCAGAGCCAAAGCAGTTTGTGCTATGAATAAAGGCGCTGGAGATTGAGCAAAAGGGCTGACCCAAATCGCAATGCCAATACTTTGCAGAATTGCCCAGCCCAATGAAACGTAGCGAGTAATTTGAGAAATTTTGCGTCGCCCTGCTTCTCCTTCATTTTTCTGCAAGTCTTCTAAGCTTGGCAGAGCCGCAGTTAGAAGTTGCACAATAATTGAAGCATTAATGTAGGGCAAAATCCCCAACGCGAAAATCCCCAACGCTGACAAGCCGCCTCCGGAAAACAAGTCCAGAAAGCCAATTAAAGGGCTATTTTGGACGTTTTGGGCAAAGGCGACTCGATCGATGCCGGGGACTGGCAAGTGGACACCCAGGCGTACTAAAATCAGTAAGCCAACGGTTACGAGGATGCGGCCTCGCAAACCAGCAGCTTGAGCCATCTGCATGAACGTCTCTTGTGCAGTTGGCGCTTTCTCTCTACTAACGTCCATAGTTACGATTTTGGATTTTAGATTTGGGATTTTCGACTAAATCATTTTCTGATAGCAAGCTTGAGGATTTGAGATTTGGACAGACTCTCAAACCTCAAATCTTCACGCAACTAATTCGCAACTTCCGCCTGCAGCTTCAATTTTGGTGCGAGCACCTGCGGTAAAAGCCGAGGCGCGCACTTGCAAAGGTACATTCAGTTCGCCATCTCCTAAGATTTTCAGCGGCCCGTCGTCTGTGGTGACAATTTTTGCTTGGATCAGAGAGGTGAGAGTAACTTCGGTGTTTGCTGGCAGCGATGCTAATTTACTCACATTAATGGTAGTGTACTCTTTCCGGTTCACTAGAGGGAAGCTTTTCAACTTGGGGAGACGGCGGTAGAGAGGATTTTGACCTCCTTCAAAACCGGGTCTAGTGCCGCTACCGGCTCTAGATTTTTGACCGCGCATCCCTTTGCCGGAGCTCGCGCCTTGACCGGCAGAAATACCTCTGCCCAAGCGTCGGGGGCGCTTTTGGGAGCCTGCTTTGGGTCGGGCGTCTTGCAATCTCATAGTTTTAGTAATTGGTAATTGGTAATTGGTATTTAGAGAGGGGTATGCAGTAGTTTTGAGTGCGTGAGTTTTAAGTTGCGGATTTTTTTATTTTCACCGCAAGCACTTAACACTCAAAACTTACAGTTTCCCATTCTCGCGTGCCCTAACCGTAGAGATTTTCTACTGGAATTCCGCGCTCTTGAGCAACTTCGGACAAGGTGCGGAGGGTGGAGAGGGCATTGACTGCGGCTCTGGCGTTGTTTAAGGGATTTCCAGAACCTAGCTGTTTGGCTAAGATGTTGCGGACTCCTGCTAGTTCGAGAACAGTTCGCACTGCTCCCCCTGCAATTACCCCGGTTCCTGGAGCGGCCGGCCGCATCATCACTTTAGCTCCGCCACCGTCACCGTTGATGGGGTGAGGGATGGAGTTAGATTTGGTGAGGGGGACTTCAATTAGGTGCTTTTTGCCGTCAGCGACGCCTTTTTTAACGGCACCGATTACGTCGCTAGCTTTGCCGACTCCTACTCCAACTTGACCGCGTTCGTTGCCAATAATGACTATGGCGCGGAAGCTGAGTTTTTTACCACCTTTGACTACTTTGGTAACGCGCCGAATCTGAACAACCCGTTCTTGCCATTCGGATTCTTTTTCGCGCCCTTTGTTGTTGCTGCTGCTTTTTTTCTTGTTGCGCTGTTCTTTTTGTTCTGCCATAGTTTTGTCCTGTGGGAATTAGTAATTGGTGAAAGGCGATCGGCAAGTGGTAATTGTTTGAGTAAAAAGTAAAAATAGAAGAAATCTGGATTTTGCCTTTTAACTTTCAACTTTTGACTTTTTACTTTTTAATTACTCATTACCCGCTACCCATTACCCCCTCTAGAAGTCTAACCCCGCTTCGCGAGCTGCTTCTGCGAGGGCTTTAACACGACCGTGATAGAGGTTGCCCCCCCGATCGAATACGACTTTGACTATGCCAGCGCTGGAACAGCGTTTGGCAATCAACTGACCGACTTGCACGCTCGCGGAGCAGTTGCCGCCAGAACTGAGAGTTGACTTCAATTCGGGATCGAGGGTTGACGCGGCGGCCAAAGTGTGCTGGGCGGTGTCGTCGATTACTTGAGCGTAGATGTGCTGATCTGAGCGAAATACCGCTAGTCTGGGACGTTCGGAGGTGCCGAACACCTTGCGCCGAACACGGCGGTGTCTGCGCTGGACTGATTCTTTGCGAGTAAGCTTCATTGTTACTTCTTACCTGTTTTGCCTGTTTTACCAGCTTTGCGCCGGACGACTTCGCCGCTGTAGCGAATGCCTTTGCCCTTGTAGACTTCGGGCGGACGCACCGCGCGGATGCGGGCTGCTGTATTGCCTACGAGTTCTTTGTCAATGCCGGAGACAATGACGTTGGTGTTGCCTTCAACTGCCATTGTGATGCCTTCGGGAGGGGGCATTTCAACGGGTTTGCTGTAACCGACGTTTAAAATCAGGTTCCGTCCTTGAACCTGTGCCCGATAACCTGTGCCGATAATTTCGAGACGCCGCTGAAAACCTTCTGATACACCTTCGACCATGTTGGCGACTAGGGTGCGGCACAAGCCGTGCAGTTGTCTGGCGACGCGAGATTCGTCTCGGCGGGTAACGAGTAAAGTCTCGCCTTCAATCCCCATGATGATTTCGGCTGGAATCACTCGGGAAAGTTCACCTTTGGGCCCTTTGACGGCTACTTTTTGGCCGTCTAGGGTGACGGTGACTTTCGTGGGGATGCTAATCGGACGCTTGCCAATTCGCGACATAGTTTTTTTGTCCTTTGTTTTTAGTTATTAGTCCTTGATTATTAGTGCTTAGTTATTAGTCCTTAGTTATTGATTTTTGAGTCTCTTGCCAACGACCAGTGACTAATGACTAATGACTAATGACTACCAAACATAACAAAGCACTTCACCGCCCAAACCTTGGCGTCGAGCTTCTCTATCCGTCATAATGCCACTGGAGGTGGAAATAATGGCTATGCCAATTCCGCCTAATACTCTGGGCAATTCTTTACGGTTCGAGTAAACGCGCAGTCCTGGTTTGCTGACTCGCTTAAGTGCCGTGATAATGGGCTTGCGAGTTTTACCTTTGTACTTTAGAGAAAGCACTAAATGTCGCTTGATCCCTTCTGGTTCTGCTTCTTCAAATTCGCTGATAAAGCCTTCACTTTTGAGGACTTGGGCGATGCTGCGGGTCATTTTTGTAGCTGGAATTTGCGTTGTTTGGTGGCGCGCCATGCAAGAATTGCGAATGCGCGTCAACATATCTGCTATGGTATCGTTAGCTGCCATCTTTTGCTTCTTACTCTAGTGCTTAGTTGTCCCGGAACGGCATTCCCATTTCTTTAAGCAAGGCGCGTCCTTCTTCGTCGGTGTTTGCTGTGGTGATAATTGAAATGTCCATGCCTCGAATTTGATCGATGCGGTCATATTCTATTTCTGGAAAAATTAGCTGTTCTCTCAGACCCAAGCTGTAGTTGCCGCGTCCGTCGAAGCTTTTGGGGCTGATGCCGCGGAAGTCGCGAATTCGGGGGAGTGCGAGGTTGATCAGCCGATCGAGAAAATCGTACATCCGATCGCCGCGCAGCGTCACCATAACGCCGACGGGTACTCCTTTGCGGATTTTGAAGCCTGCGATCGCTTTTTTCGCCCGCGTTACCACTGGTTTTTGCCCGGTGATGATGCTAATTTCGTTGATCGACGAATCCAGTGCCTTAGCGTTTTGAGATGCTTCTCCCAAACCTCGGTTCACTGTGACTTTGACGAGTTTGGGCACCTGATGGATATTAGTATATTTAAACTGATCCATCAGTGTGGGAACGATTTTTCCTTGATAAAGAACTTTGAGTTTGTCCGGCATAGTTTTTGTGTTTCGTTAACTGTCCCTGGGCTTGGTCAGGGAATTATTAGTTGTCAGTTGTCCGTTGTCAGTTGTCCGTTGTCAGTTGTCCGTCCGTTGACTGTTGTCAGGAAAGCATTTGTCTAATGACTGATGACTGATGACTAATGACTGATGACTAATGACTAATTATCGAGGATTTCTCCAGTTTTTTTGAGCTGTCGCAGTTTCCGGCCATCTTCGCTAAATGTATAGCAAACGCGGCTAGCTATTTTTTCTTTTTCGGAATAGTGCATGACATTTGAGCTGTGAATGGGAGCCTCAAACGTCAGTATTTTCCCGGACTCTCCCTCTTGCTGGGGCTTGACGTGCTTTGTTCTGATGTTTACACCTTTAACAATTACTTTACTGACTTTAGGATATGTCTTTAAGATTTCTCCGACTTTTCCTTTCTCTTTGCCAGTAATTATTTGCACGGTATCGCCTGCTTTGACGTGCATTCTGTAGCGCTGCGGCTCGCTAGTTGGTTTACCCTTTTTTCCGTACATTTTAAAGTACCTCCGGGGCTAAGGAAACGATTTTAGTAAAGTTTTTGTCGCGCAATTCGCGGGCGACGGGGCCGAAGACGCGAGTGCCTTTGGGGTTGCCGTCTACGTTGATAATAACGGCGGCGTTATCGTCAAAACGAATGCTCATGCCACTGTCGCGGCGCAAACCTTTGCGGGTTCTGACAATGACAGCCCGAACGACATCGGATTTTTTGACGGCCATATTGGGGATGGCGTCTTTGACGACGGCAATGATGACATCGCCGACTCCGCCGTAGCGACGGTTGCCGCCTCCCAATACGCGGATGCACATCAGTTTGCGGGCTCCGCTATTGTCGGCGACATTGAGGTATGTCTGGGGTTGAATCATGGTGATTGTTGACTGTTAACTGTTGACTGTTAACTGTTGACTGTTAACTGTTGACTGTTGACGACTAATTGATTAATCAAGTACCGATCGGGCGATCGCGATATCGCAATTAACTGTTAGCCGTTTTTTGTCCCGAAAATCTCAGCAACCGTCCAACGTTTGGTTTTGCTCAGTGGGCGAGTTTCAGTGATGCGGACACGATCGCCCGATTTGCACTGATTTTCTTCGTCATGAGCTTTGTACCGCTTGGTGCGGACTACGATTTTGCCGTATTTGGTGTGGGAGGAGCGGTTTTCGATTGCTACCACGACGGTTTTATCCATCTTGTCGCTCACTACTACGCCAACTCGTTCTTTAATTGCCATAGCTACCTATTTTTGTTGTGCAATTGACTATTTTTAGCTACTGTGCGATCGTCGGCTCGGCTGCTTCTGACTCTTGGCTGACTGCTGCGGTTGCAGCAGGCTGTCCTACCTGTTTAGATGCGGCTAATTTTGCTGCTGCAGCTTCTTTCTCAGCAACGATTTGGCGCTCGCGTTCAACTGTCATCAATTGAGCTAGCCGGTGTTTGGCGTGCTTGAACAGGTGAGGCTTTTCCATGCGGCCCGTAGCTTGCTGAAGCCGCAATTCCATTAGTTGGCGCTTGACGGCTAAAATTTGCTCTGCTACTGCAGCATCGCTTAATTCTCTAGCTTCTTTAATCTTGGTCAAAGACATAATTGTGTGCTTTCTCGTTAGCGAGCGGTATGACAGAAGACAGAATTGTCTCGCTTGGCTGAAGGTCGAAGGAAAGAAAAGTTATGAAAGCCAGATTTTAAATTGCTGTAGCCGTTTAAAATGCTGATTAATACAGACCTAATTCTACCTTCGCTCTTCGCTATGACTGGTCTTCTTCGCGAGTGATGAACTTGGTTTTAATTGGTAATTTGAAAGATGCCAAACGCATTGCTTCGCGGGCAGTTTCTTCACTTACGCCGCCAATTTCAAACATTACCCGGCCGGGTTTGACAACGGCAACCCAAAACTCAGGATTACCTTTACCGGAACCCATCCGGGTTTCTGCTGCCCGCTGGGTGACTGGTTTGTCGGGAAAAATGCGAATCCAGATTTTGCCGCCCCGGCGGATATAGCGGGTCATGGCGCGCCGTCCGGCTTCTATTTGGCGAGAAGTGATCCAGGCAGGTTCGACAGCTTGGAGCGCGAAGTCGCCAAAGCTAACTGTATTGCCGCGGGTGGCAATACCGCTCATTCGCCCGCGCTGTTGTTTGCGGAATTTCGTTCTTTTAGGGCTTAACATGGCTTTGGGAGTTGGGTAATTGGTAATTGGTAATTGGTAATTGGTGATTGCTAATTGCTAATTGGTTTGGAACAACTCACACTTAACAAATGACAACTAACAGTTAACAATTAGCTAGCCTTCGTTCGATCGATCTTCAAAGTTCTGGCGGCGGCGCTTTTGTTTGGTGCGGGGCACTGCTGCATTTGGTGCAGCCTCTTGTTCCTGTCCGGGAATAATTTCGCCTTTGAAAACCCAAACTTTAATGCCCAGAATACCGTAGATGGTTTGAGCAGTGCAGTAGGAGTAGTCGATGTCTGCCCGCAGCGTGTGCAAGGGGACTCTTCCTTCCCGTGTCCATTCGGTACGGGCAATTTCTGCACCGTTGAGGCGTCCACTGACTTGAATTTTGATGCCTTGGATGCCGACTTTTTGGGCGCGGGTGATTGCTTGGCGGACGACTCGGCGGAAGGATACGCGCCGTTCTAGTTGCTGAGCGATGTATTCCGCGATCAATGTGGCATCGGCGTCTACTCGCTGGACTTCGACGACGTTGATGCGGATTTGGCGGTTGCTACCGAGTTGCTGCTGCAAACCGACGCGCAAGGTTTCGATGCCTGCTCCGCCCCGGCCTACGACAACGCCTGGTCTGGCGGTGAACACTTCTAGGTCGATTTGATCGGCTTTCCGCTCAATTCTGACCGAGGAAATCCCAGCATTGCTGAGGGTTTTACGAACGTACTTGCGAATTTTATAGTCTTCTTGCAAGAGTTCTGGATAGTTTTTGGGATCAGCAAACCAGCGAGAGCGGTGCTCTTGGGTAATGCCGAGGCGAAAACCAATTGGATGTATTTTTTGGCCCATAATAGTTGATGAGTTAATTGGTAATTGGTAATTGGTAATTGGTAATTGGTAATTGGTGATTACCCATTTTTTTCAACTTTAAGCTGTTTATTACCTCTTACGTTCTTCCCTGGTTTAGTTTTCTACAAGCGGAGCTACTACTACGGTAATGTGACAGGTTGGCTTGCGGATTTGGTAGGCGCGACCTTGAGCGCGAGGTCTAAAGCGTTTGAGGACTGGGCCTTGGTCTGCGTAAGCTTGAGAAACTACCAGCTTGGATTTATCCAATCCTGCGTTGTGTTCGGCGTTTGCTACTGCCGATCGCAAAACTTTGACGATTGGTTCGCAGGCGCGGTAGGGCATGAATTCGAGTAAAATCAGCGCTTCTTGGTAGCTTTTGCCGCGAATTTGGTCGAGGACTCGGCGCACTTTGAAGGGGGATGTTCTGATGTAACGGGCGATCGCCTTAATTTCGGATGTGGTATCTATAACCATTTCGATTGGGTAATTGGTAATTGGTAATTGGGAAAAAGGTAATTGGTAATTGGGAAAAAGTTTGTCCGATCACCTATTACCTGTCACCTAATTCGGCTATCTTTTTGCCTTTTTATCACCACTTTTCGCGTGACCTCTAAAGGTGCGAGTGGGGGAAAATTCTCCGAGTTTGTGACCTACCATTTGGTCTGTGAGGTAGACGGGTACGTGCTGTCTGCCGTTGTGAACGGCGATCGTGTGGCCTACCATTTGGGGCAGGATTGTGGAAGATCGCGACCAAGTTTTAATTACTTGTTTTTGGCCGGCGGCGTTGAGTTTTTCGATTTTTGTCATCAGAGCATCTGCGACAAAAGGCCCTTTTTTTAGCGATCGAGACATGATTTTTGTAATTAGTAATTAGCAGTTGGAATTGAATTGGGAAGAAAGTCGGAGGAATAAAAGAGCGCGGAAAACTTTTTTGTTGTTCCTTCTTCCTTCTTCCTTCTTCCTTCTTCCTTCTTCCTTCTTCCTTAACTTTGTCTGCCGCCCTTGCCGCGCTTGGAAGCTTTGCGGCGGCGGCGGACGATTAAAGCGTCGCTGCGCTTGTTTTTGCGTCGAGTTTTTGCACCCAATGCTGGTTTACCCCAAGGAGTGACAGGCCCCGGACGTCCGATGGGAGCTCTGCCTTCGCCACCGCCGTGCGGGTGGTCTACCGGGTTCATGACACTACCGCGAACGGTGGGTCTGCGACCTTTCCAGCGGGTGCGACCTGCTTTACCCAGGCTGATGTTTCTGGCGTCGGTGTTGCCGACTTGACCGATGGTGGCGTAGCAGTCGGCGCGGACTTTGCGCTGTTCGCCGGATGGCAGTTTGAGGGTGACGTAGCTACCTTCTTTTGCCATTAGCTGAGCGCTGGAGCCGGCGGAGCGAACGATTTGTCCGCCTTTTCCGGGTACTAGCTCGACGTTGTGGATGCTGGTACCAAGGGGAATGTTCTTCAGGGGGAGGGCGTTGCCGATCTCGATCGGCGCGTCTGGGCCTGAGACAATTACTGTACCGACGTTTAAGTTGAGCGGGTGCAAGATGTACCGTTTTTCGCCGTCTTTGTAGAACACGAGGGCGATGCGGGCGTTGCGATTGGGGTCATACTCGATCGCCTTGACGGTAGCGGGAATGCTGTGTTTGTCGCGGCGGAAGTCGATGTCTCTATACAGCCGTTTGTGACCGCCTCCCCGGTGGCGACAGGTGATGACGCCTCGGTTGTTGCGGCCTTGTTTGGTGTGCTTATTGCTGGTTAGAGACTTTTCTGGCTCTGATCTGGTAATTTCAGCGAAGTCCGAGACGGTTTGTTCTCGGGTGCTGGAGGTATAAGGTCGGTAAGAACGGATGCCCATAATCGATCTATTTTAGATTTTGGATTTTGGATTTTGGATTTGACGTTTATCGATTTTAGATTTTAGGTTGAAGATTGGCGATCTTTGGTTAACTTACGAGTTTTCTGGTTCGAGAATTTCCACCAGTTAACCGCAATTTAAAATCTAAAATCTAAAATCTAAAATCCAAAATCGTCTAGACTTCTGGGAATAGGAGTTTGCGGATCGAGTCTCCGTCGGTCAGAGTTACGGTTGCTCGCTTGTAACAAGGTTTAAAGCCGACGAATTTGCCAACTCGACGCTTTTTGCGCGGCGGGTTTTGGGTGTTGACGCCGATGACTTTGACCTTAAATAGTTCTTCGATTGCAGCTTTGATTTGAGGCTTGGTCGCTTTGGGGGCTACGTCGAATGTGAATTGATTTAATTCCATCATTCGGGTAGCTTTCTCGGTGAGAATCGGACGCTGGATCAAATCTGCGTAGTCGCGGGGGTCGATTTTACTCACCGTAAATCTCCTGAATTTTAGCTATGGCTGTAGATGTAACGATAATTTTGTCAGCCGCGAGAACGTCGTAAACATTCAGGGAGGTTGCCAAGATGACGTTTACTAATTCGATGTTGCGTCCTGATAAGTAGACGTTTGGTTGCGGTTCTGGCAAGATTAACAGAACTTTTGTATCGGGTTCGATACCCCAGCGGGCGATCGCACTCAACAATTCTTTGCTTTTCGGTCTCGGAAATTGCTCTGCAAATTCTTCAACCACAATGATGTCTTCGGTGCGACTTTGGAATGCTGTCCGCAAAGCGAGACGGCGTTCCTTTTTGTTCATTTTGACTTCAAAGTCTCTCGGTTTTGGTCCGAAGATGACACCGCCGCCCCGCCACAGCGGAGAACGGATCGAACCTGCTCTGGCTCGGCCGGTGCCTTTTTGACGCCAGGGTTTGCGGCCACCGCCTCTGACTTCCGATCGAGTTTTGGTGCAAGCATTTCCTTGACGAGCGTTATTCAGTTGCCGCGTCAATGCTCTGTGAACGATGTGAGACGCATTTTCTTCTTTGGCTACGCGCAGTTCTAAAGTTGTTTCTCCAACTTCTTCGCCTTGCCAATTTCGCACTACACAATTAACCATATCTTTTGTCCTTTGTCTGTTGTTAGTTGTCTGTTGTTAGTTGTCTGTTGTCTGTTGTCTGTCGTCTGTTGTCTGTTCTCAGGTCTTAGTTTTCAGCTCTTAGTTTTCAGCTTTTAGTTCTTAGTTATTGCTTGCTACTAACGGCCAACCACTATCTACTGACTGCTGACTACTGACTAATGACTACTGACTAACGTCCTACTTTTTTCTCAGGCACAACATTGACTAAGGCGCCAGCTTTGCCGGGAACTGCTCCCTTAATTAGCAGCAAATTCTGCTCGGTATCCACCCGGACAATTGTTAGTTTGCGGACGGTGACTTGAACGTTGCCCATACGTCCTGCCATTCTTTTCCCAGGATAAACGCGACCCGGAGTAGTTCCAGGCCCGATCGATCCAGGCTCGCGGTGGTTCTTGGAACCGTGAGACATGGGGCCTCGTTTAAAGTTGTGGCGCTTTTGAAAACCTGCAAAACCTTTACCGATGCTGGTACCGATGACATCTACTATTTGTCCCGGTGTAAAGGTATCTGCTTTTAGTTGTTGACCTAATTCAAAGGAACTGGTGTCTTCCAATCGGTATTCCTGCAAGTGGCGCAATGGATTCGCCCCCGACTTGGCAAGGTGTCCTAGTTCTGGCTTGTTGAGAGCCTTTGGTTTAACTTCGTTGTATCCAACTTGAACGGCACCGTAGCCGTCAGTTTGTTTTGTTTTGATTTGAGTTACTGTACAAGGCCCTGCTTGTATGACGGTGACGGGGATGGCTCTCCCTTGGTCGTCAAACACTTGAGTCATGCCTAGTTTAGTGCCAAGAATGCCTACAGACACGGATTTTCTTCCTTTTATTTACGCAAGAGGTTTCGGATTGCGAAATTTACGTCAATCCGCTTGCTCTTGTGCAGAAACATTTATTTCAGTGTTCCTGCAATTAACTGTTATCAACCAACAGCTTTCCTCGGTGTTTAAAATTTGAGTTTTAAATTTGGGAGCGAGCTTGTGGAAGTCTTGCAAGGGTTGAGATTCGCGGCTTTTTACCGGCTTTATCTCCGAGTTTTGTCTCGGTCTTGCTTGTTTGCGCCAGGACTTGAGCAGCAAACCACTTAGTATCCTTTACGGCGACAATTCACAATAGTACATGAAGTGTTTGCCGTTTGTCAAGGCCACGATGAGAATTTTTCGGCTCAACTTTAGGATTTATAATATTTCCAGCTCGCAAGCAGCGATCGACCAAATTTTGATACAGCAGGAAACACAAATTTATGGGACTGATTACGACGGGATCGGATCTAATTCGGGATTTGGAAAAGTCGGGGTCGCTGGCCCTGTACGTTCCTTTAGAGGGAGGATTTGAGGGGCGCTACCTGCGGCGGCTGAGGGCTGCGGGCTACGGTGCGTACACGATTTCGGCGCGGGGTTTGGGTGATTTGGCGATGTATTTGACCGGGGTTCACGGGGTGCGGCCACCGCATTTGGGCAAAAAAACTACTGGCAATGAATCGGCTGTGGGTTATACGTACTACCTGCCGCCGATGTTGAAAACTCAATTAGACAATTTGCCACCTAAAGCAAAAGGACTGGTGCTGTGGATTATTGAAGGGCAGATTTTGTCGAGTCAGGAGATTGAGTATTTGACTGTTTTGCCGACGTTAGAACCGCGAGTTAAAATAGCAGTTGAGATGGGGGGCGATCGAGCTTTTAGCTGGAAGCCACTCAAAGATGCTTTAGTTGCAGCTTAAATTCCGGTATTTGCGATCGCAAATCAACTAAAAAACGCAGCGAGCAACTAAAGCTCAACAGCTTCTGCTCGCTGGTTTTGATATTTTTGGAACTTAATTAACAGGAAAAATCTTATGCTTCAGAACCGCGATTATACCATCATTATTGACAAAAGCGGCAGTATGTACACAAAAGACCAGATGGGCGGTAAAAGTCGGTGGGCGCTCATGCAAGAATCGACCATCGCATTGGCGAATAAATGCGAAGAACTCGATCCTGATGGCATAACAGTTTATGTGTTTTCCGGTCGCTTCAAGCGCTACGACAACGTAACATCAGCTAAAGTCGTGCAAATTTTCCAAGAAAACGAACCTTCGGGGACTACGAATTTAGCTGCTGTTCTGCAAGACGCCCTGAACAGTTATTTTCAGCGCAAAGCATCCGGTAAGACCAAGCAAAATGGGGAAACATTATTAGTGGTGACGGACGGGGAACCGGACGATCGCAAAGAAGTGATGAAAACGATTATAGAGGCGTCTCGGAAGCTCGATCGAGATGAAGAGTTGGCGATTTCTTTCATTCAAGTAGGAAATGCGCCGGAAGCTACTAAGTTTCTCAAGATATTGGATGACGAACTGCAAAGCGCCGGTGCTAAATTCGATATCGTTGATACTGTCACGATGGATGATATTGAAGGAATGACCCTGACAGAGGTATTGCTGAATGCAATAACTGATTGAGGAGGCGGGCGAAGTTCATGCGATTATATTTGTGCTAGTTGGGCCAGCAGCATTTTTTAGGGGGTTTAAGTTATGGAATCTATCGATCGCCTGTTAGGTGAACTTAAGGCAGAGTATCAAGCATCTCAAAAAAATGCTGAGTTGAAAAGTCAGACACCAGTGCAAGCACAAGCGCCTGTACCACAAGCAGCAGTGCCGTCAAATCAAACATTTAAAACATCAGATATAAATTTGTATGCTAGTCCTTTGGATAAGGATTTAGCTCAAATTAAGGCTGAGTACGAAGCGCAAAATCAAGCTCAGGCAGTCGCTTCACAGCAACCGCTTAAGCCTGAGCACGAAGCACAAAATCAAGCTCAGGAAGTAGCTTCACTGGAACCGCGGCCCGCAGAAAAAGTCGCGGGGCTGCAGTTGGACGTACAAACGCACAGACAGAAAGTTAGGCAAGCTCAGGTTTGGCTGAAAAAGTTGGATAAGAATTCCGATGAGGGATATTGGTTCGATCAGTTTGCTTTTAAGTATTCTTCGAGGATAGATGCGGCGATCGACTATTTGCAAGCGGTGAATGAGTTTGATTGATTGAACTACACGGTATTCACAATTAGTCAGGACGTTTTTTGGTTAATTGTCATCTCTATTTGTTGTAAGGGTATGGCAGTGCTGTGTCTTTGCAAGACGTGCAATAAATATCCTTTGTATCACGCGGTATTTAGGACACAGCAGTGCCGTATCCCTACAAATTGCCAGCACATAAATATCATTTATAGGGACACCGCACAGTTATTTCCTGTGGCTGCGACAACCACGGGGAGGATTGAGCCTATACTAAATTTTTGGCCACCGATGTAGGATGCAACAAAAACAAAGCGGCTTTTTTTGCTGTCTCTTCAGATAACTGAATTTGTTTTAACTCAACAATACCTTCACTGATAAAAGTATCTCTCAAAGCAGCTTTTTCTCCGCTGTTAAAACTCGTTTCGTAAAACACTTCTCTAATTCCAGCGGCAATGACTAATTTCAAACAATAGATGCAGGGTTCTAAAGTGACGTAAATACTAGCCCCAGCAGTAGATATACCGTGTTTAGCAGCTTTAGCGATCGCATTTGCTTCCGCGTGAACCGCCCTTGAGGGCAAAGTTTTGCTGGCGTCGCAACTACTCAAACCAGGATAGCAGAAGCCTTGAGTTGTACAGTGTGCCGAACCTGACGGCGAACCGTTGTAACCGGTTGCTAAAACTTGCCTGTTTTTAGTTATCACCGCGCCTACAGGAAAAGCCAGACAAGTCGATCGAGTAGCAGCCAATTTTGCTAACATTAAGAAGTATTCGTCCCAAGTCGGTCTTTCTTCTTCTAGATTCATTTTCTATCCTGAATGTATTGGTTGCTGGTTTTCAGACACTCGGCCGCCTTTTGCAATTCTATTCCCAAATAACCAATATGATCGGGTTGGATGGCAGGGGAAGCCGCACAAATTTCTCGCACTAACTTGAGAGGGTTTTTTCCAGAATAACAGGTGACAACTTCGCCGCTGCCGGGGGTGGTTTGCGTGACAACTATTTGATTGTCGGCTACTTCAACTAAAAAATTGCCCGCTGCATCGAAAAAGTCTCGATCTTCGCAGATTTTAGCATATTGGGTTTGAATTAGTCGATCGGCATTTTCAAAGGTATCGTCATACAAGTGAGCAGATTGACTCAACGTTACCAACGGGCCCATTGTCAAATTATAATCGGAACGCCTCGCAATTTCATCTCGAATATGCTGCTGCAAAGCCCGCAAACCCATTGCATTGGCCGGCCAAGCCGCAAACATATCATTACTACGGAGAGTTGCCGTTAGCGATATTTCACTGTCTACAACTCGCACCCAAATGTGATTTAAACAAGGACTGCCGCTGTGCTGGTGGTCGGAGGAACCGTCACGTCTTCTGTTAATATTTCCGCCCGCATCCCACAAACTAATTACAGCACTGGCTGCGTCAATTTCTTTAATTAGTTTGGTAATAACTTCTTCAATTTGATCGCGTCCAAACCACGACCGCATCCGCTGGGCGTAGGTATATTTAATGCCTTCGTTATATGGGGCATCTTCGAGCATTTGCGGTTTGTACTGTTCGAGGAAATCGCGGTCTATTGGTAAGTAATTGGGTTCAGGAAAATAGAACTCCGCAGGTTCATCTGTAATGACTGCCATTAAGTCGATTAATTCTTGCCACTGTCCGTCATAACCAGTCGGCCGCAGGGTGCCGGTGGTCTTAATTCGGTGGATAATTTTTACCCAAGTTTCGGCGATAGTTTTGCCTTCGATTCTATGTCCGTATTTCTGACCGGGGAGTACAGTCGGGACGATTTCGACTAACGGAAAAGTTACGGTTTCTCCCCAAGGTTCAACAGATTCTTTTTGGGCAAAAGACTTGACAAAAGTCACAGTTTCTGCTATGGTTTTTGCTTCTATCCATTCTATTTTATGACGCAATAGTTCTAAGGCTTCTGCTGCTATTTCAATATCAATGTAGCCAAATATTGAAGATTTAATTAGCCAGCAATCTCTACCAGTATCGCTTTTTCCCGCTTCAAAGCCGTTGCGAAAAAAGTCGAGTAAGCAGGCTGCCGCACCCGAATTGCGGTCTTCTTTGGTAGCGTTGAGAATTACTAAAAAGCGGACGTGGGGATTGCACAGCAAGTTTCTAATTAAGAAGTTGATGCCACGAGTAGGAGAGTATAGTTGTCCGATCGCAGCATATTCTTGAGGTTGTAAATGTTTGCCGATCGCACTTTTTACTGTCCAGCCGCTGACAATGGCTGTTTGCCCCGTTCCGCAAATTAACTGATTGGGTTTGTATAGGGGTTTGTACTCAAATTTATTGACGAGATTTGTGGCTGTCATGGTTTACCGTTTTTTGCACCGCGTACTACTATATCAATAGTTTGGATGGTTTGAAGGGGCGCTATCAATCATTTTTATGGCACCGCTGCAACGATTTGTTATGCTGCGTCAACGCAAATCTTTGCCTGAATGTCTTTTACAGCGATCGCCCTCACCGGAATTGAAATCACAAACTCTGTACCTTGACCTAAAGTTGAGTTAACTTCTAGAGTTCCAGAGTGTTTCTCAACTACGATTTGACGAGCGATCGCCAATCCCAGCCCTGTTCCTTGCCCCACGCCTTTGGTGGTGAACAGATGCTCAAAGATTTTTGGCTTCACTGCATCCGTAATGCCAATCCCATTATCCTGAATTCGGATCACTGCCTGAGATTCCGACAATTGGGTTTTGACAGTAATCTGGTTGGGGTTGGCTTTGATCTGAGCAAAACTGCGTCCTTTATTTGATTCCTCTAGGGCATCGATCGCATTTGCCAGCACATTCATAAATACCTGATTTAACTGTCCGGCAAAGCATTCTACCGGTGGCAGATCGCCATAGTCTGTGATGACTGCAATTTCCGGGCGACATTCGTTGGCTTTGAGGCGATGCTTGAGAATCAAGATTGTGCTGTCAATGCCGTCGTGGATGTTGTAATGAATGGGGCGATCGCAATCAGAACGCGAGAAGTTTCTTAAACTGGTGCTGATTGTGTGAATGCGCTCGACTCCTTCTTGCATCGAATCGATTAACTTGGGTAAATCCTCTTGTAAATATTCCAAATCTATTTCCTCCACGAATTCCTGTAGTGAGGCACTTGGATAAGGGAGTTCTTTTTGGTATAAATCAATTAGTTGAAAGAGGTCTTTAATATAGTCCTGAGCGGGTTTCAGATTGCCAGCAATAAAGCAAAGCGGGTTATTAATTTCGTGCGCGACACCCGCGACTAAATTTCCCAAAGCAGACATCTTTTCGGTGTGGACTAAATGAAGCTGAGACTGTTGCAGTTGTGTGAGTGCTGCTTCTAAATCAGCCGTTTGCTCAGCTACACGCTGTTCGAGATTTTTAGTTAACTGTCGTAGCTGCAAATGAGTTTTTACCCGTGCTAGCACCTCCTGTTCTTGAAAGGGTTTGGTGATGTAGTCCACAGCACCCAGGACAAATCCTTTCACCTTACTGTCGGCATCGGAGAGAGCGGTCATAAAAATGATCGGAATACTGGCTGTTTTCGGATCTGCCTTCAGACGTTTACAGGTTTCAAAGCCGTCAATTCCTGGCATTTGAACGTCGAGCAAGATCAGATCGGGAGGATAAGCTTGGACTCGCTTAAGAGCGCGATCGCCATTGATTGCGGTTGCTACTTCGTACCCCGCATCACTTAAAGTTTCACAAACTACTTCTAAGTTTGCAGGGGTATCATCCACCACCAGAATTAATTCAGGACTAGACATCGGCTTTCTTCTCTGTGAGATGTTGTTGTAGCAACTCTTCAATCTCTTCGGCTTTAAATTGCTTGGCCAACTGAAGAATTTCTGAGGCAAAATTAGCGTAGCGAGGGTGAGATTGAGCAATATGCTCTGTGTGCGATCGTAGCCGTTTTAAGTTGCCTTGTTGCGCCAATTCTAGTAACTTTTTTAAGTCTACCGCAGAAGGAATAATCATCCCTTCTGGGTTCTCTAATGCAGTGGTTGGAGTGGATGGTTCAGACTCGTTGGAGCCTGTCATTTCATATTTCCATTTTAATTCCAAATGAGTGGCTAAGAGGTTAAATAATTCACTGACTTCCACTGG
Organism: Microcoleus sp. w1-18aA5; assembly: GCF_036701705.1. Classification (NCBI taxonomy): domain Bacteria; kingdom Bacillati; phylum Cyanobacteriota; class Cyanophyceae; order Oscillatoriales; family Microcoleaceae; genus Microcoleus; species Microcoleus sp. w1-18aA5. Next base: position 30,718 of record NZ_JAUPTE010000039.1, read on the forward strand.
CTTTGCCAGGAAATCATTTCCCCCTGCATCTAAACTCATCTGTTGATAGGCTTGTGCAACTGATGCAGAAGAGACAATGATCTTAGGGTGGGGCAAATCCTTTACACTGCGAATTTGTTTGAGCAGCTCAAAGCCGTCCATGACTGGCATTGCTAAGTCTGTAATCACTAAGTCCGGTTGAGACTGTCGTATTTTTTCCAATCCTGCTTGTCCATTTTCGGCCTCACTAACTTGGAATCCTAGTGGCTCTAACAAGTTGACGAGAACGGCTCGGTTCTCCCAACGATCGTCTACTACAAGTATGCTGCGTTGTTGTCCTTCGTAACCAATAATTTGTTTTCCTGTTGTGAAGGAGTTTTGCTGTACCCAATCGGTGGCGATCGCCAGTTCCACCTCAAAAAAGAACTCACTGCCGACTCCGGGTTGGCTATTAACTTGGATTTTTCCGTTCATGAGTTGGACAATCCTTTGGCTGATCGCGAGTCCTAAACCCGTTCCCTCGGCTTGGCGCTGGCGATCGCCCACTTGTTCAAAAGCCTGGAAAATTTTCTCCAAATGATCGGGCGCAATTCCTACACCCGTATCCTGAACTTGAAATTTGAAAGAGCGAGTGGATGGATTGAGAGGGTTCTCAACTACAGCAACCTTCAGCGTGACAGAACCTTTGTCGGTGAATTTAATTGCATTTCCCACCAAGTTGAGTAACACCTGACGTAGCCGTTTTTCATCGGCAAAAATCCCTTCAGGCAAATGTGGATCGGGATCGTAAACGAAGTCAATGTTTTTTTGGTCGGCACGAATGCGGCAGATTTCAGCGACACCTTGGATGAATGAGGGAAAGTGAATCGCTTGAGGTGCGAGTTCTAATTTACCGGCTTCAATTTTGGACAAGTCCAACACATCGTTAATCAGCGTCAGCAAATGAGAACCACACTGGTGAATGATTTCTACCCCATGACGTTCTTTCGCTGGCAATGCGCTGCTGCGGTTGAGGATTTGAGCATAGCCCAAAATACCGTTGAGGGGAGTGCGGAGTTCGTGGCTCATGTTGGCAAGAAATTCGCTTTTTGCTTGGTTTGCGCCATCGGCTACAAGTTTTGCTTCTTTCAGTTCTGCGGTGCGTTCCTCGACACGGCTTTCCAGTTCGATAAAGGAGGTTTTGAGTTGACCCGCCATCTGATTAAAGGAATCTGCCAGCGATTCTAATTCACTAATACCTTGCACCTGAAGTGTTTGATCCAACTGTCCCGAACTAATCGCCTGACTGGCTTTTTGTAGCTGCAAAATCGGTTTGATAATCCAACGCGAAGTAAAAAGACCCAGTATAGTCGTCACTACCAAAGCCCCTAGACACAGCAAAATTGTAGTACGAGTATTGGCATTGATTTGTGCCATGAAATCTGATTCAGGCACCACAACAACGCTGAACCAATCGATACCTCGTTCGTCTCGAATGGCGGAAACCTGCACGAACTGCCGTTGGTTTGCCAGCATAAAATCAAGCTGTTGACTCTGTGCAATAGCGTTGAAGTTGCCAAATCGATCGAGGATAGCTTGCGCTGTGGCACGAATTACAGAACTTTCAGACTTGACGGCAGGAATTTGTTGCAACTCCTCTTTTTTAAGATCGATAATGTAAGGCTGTTTGATCGTTGAACTGGCAATCTGATTGCCTGCTCGATCGACGATAAACGTTTGTCCCGTTTGACCCACCTTCAACTCGCTCAGAAAACGATGAATCTTGTCGAGTCGAAAGGTGCTTTTTTCCACCCCTAGTAACGTTCCATAGCGATTGTAAATCGGCTGGGATAGAGCCAGCGTAGCCGATTTATACGAACTGCTGACGTAGGGCACAGATGTCCAGGCTGGTTTTCCAGCTTGCTGTACAACTTGATACCAAGGTCGAGTCCGAGGGTCAAACTCTGCCTGAGTTTTGAGCAATGCGACCCGTTGACCTTGATTATCAAGTTTGTAGAATCGGCGTTGAGGTAGACGCGCTTTGTCACTGAGGCGAGAAACGATGCCGTCATTGATTGTTGTATCTAGGGCAATACTCGTGCCATCCTCTAAACCAATTTGCACGTCTTCGAGGGTATTTTGGCTGACTAACCGCCACAAAGTTCGTTCCAGTTTGGTGAAATCTGTTAAATCAAGCTGACCCTCTTGGGCCGCAACTACGATCACTTGTCCGGCAATATAAGGTTTTTCTAAATAGTTTAGAACTTGCAGGTTGAGGCGATAGCTCATCTCTTGTCGTAACTGACTGGCAACATCATTGACTGCCTTCTGTCCATTCCGCAGGGAAATATATCCCGTTAGTCCAACTGCTACGAAGATTTGTAGTACAAACGGGACTATCAAGAGCGATCGCAGGGAAAGTTTGCGCTTAAGTTTAAATAGATTCAGGGATGAGTTTGGCAGAGACATGGTAGTAGCTTCTCTATAAAATAGACTTTGAGGAATTGCTAGCTTGATATTCAATCCACCTTGGTAAAGCTTTCAAGGCGCTTAAATTCCTGGCTAGACACCGACGCTAACAATTAATGTCGTACCTCCAACCAGCAGTCCCATTAGCAAGTTGCCAGTGGTTTTCTCTTTCTGACGCAAGTGCAACAATCGCTGAGTTGGTTGATGTGCCGTTGGTTGGTGGAGTTGCCCGGAGGTTGTGATCAGCGGGCGATCTGTTGGCCGAGGGTTTTTTTTAGTAAATCGGGCGATCGTTCTGGCTCAAATTTAAAGGCGATCGCACGCACTCCACCAACAATCTCTCAACCCAATTCCCATCGAAGACTACCGTTTACAGAAAATCCCAAAGAAAGCCCTGGGCTTTTAGTCGTGGGATGAATCTGCTTACCCTTTATTTATGGTCAGCCCTTTTCAGTCTATGCCGCAGTCCCCTAATCAGATGTTAATTGTATCAATACTTCAAAGTTACCTGTAGGTCGATCTTAAACTCGATTTGATCCTTCCCACATTCTCATTAAACCCAGTCTTAAGCTAAAGTTTCTCACCGTGACTTTCTCTTTTTAGGATTTTAATAAATTAGTTTAACAAATTCCTCAAGCCAACAATTCACTTACGGCTACGCTAAAACCTGCAAGCACACTTTGAGTGTTAACAACTTCATCGGCATTAAACAACCGCCAGCTTTGCCCCCCATTGACAAATATTAATCTAGCTTCAGGAAACAACAACCAAACTTCTAAACATCCCGATTCCAAATATTCTTGAGCTTTTGCGAATAACTCTTCGCCGCTATCTTCCGGGGAAGTAACTTCCGCTATCAAAGGAAAACTTTGGGAAAATGCTGTAAAATTGCCTGATTCTGGCAGCAGTTCAGGAGTAATGTAAGCAACATCGGGACGGCGACCCTGCTTGCTAGTCCGGCAAAGGACTTCTGTAAGAACTTCTCCTCCCTGTCCGCTGGAATTTTTGTAATTTCTCCAGGATGTAGATAATTTAGATTGAGCGAGACCATGCTTGAATGTCATTCCTGTTTTCTCCACTAAGTTGCCGTCAACCCATTCCATTCTATCAGCAGGTCTGACTAAAAAATCTTCAAGAGATATGACTTTTTTTGGCTCAGATTTTGGCGGAATTTCTGCTATATTTTCTGATTTTTGCGGTAATTCTGGCTCTGAGTTTTGGTCGGCATTTTTGGGTATAATTATAGTAGCTGTCATGCTCGCAACCTCTGTTTAACGATTATAAGTTTACAAGCGATCGCTCTCGATCGCATTCGATGACATGATTGAACGTGGTAGATTTTGTCTTTTCCACTTAGCCCGACAATTTATATATCATAGCAATTCAGAAAGGTGACTTTCATGATTCTCTCAAACCGTTTTTCTGAAGCCCTCACCTATGCCGCCGAATTGCACGCTACCCAAGTTCGCAAAGGTTCCGGCGTTCCCTACATTGCCCATTTGTTGGGCACTGCTAGTATAGCTTTAGAATATGGGGCAAATGAAGATGAGGCGATCGCAGCTTTGCTTCACGATGCGATCGAAGATCAAGGCGGCGCCACCACCCGCGAAGCCATCCGCCGCCGCTTTGGGGATAGCGTCACAGCAATTGTAGACGGGTGTACCGACAGTGAGGAGACGCCGAAACCCCCTTGGCGACAGCGAAAACAAGCTTATATCGATCGCATTTCTACAGCTTCTGCCTCGGTCAGATTAGTCTCGGCTGCTGATAAACTTTATAATGCTCGATCTATCCTGAAAGATTCCCGTCAATTAGGAGATACTGTTTGGGAACGCTTCAAAGGTGGCAAAGACGGTTCTCTCTGGTATTATCGTTCTTTAGTAGAAGCATTCCGCCAAGCTGAGTTAACGCCTATAGTTGAAGAATTAGACCGCACAATTTTAGAATTAGAACAGTTTTCTGAACCCTGAAGGCTGAAGGTAAAAAGCACTAATTATCAATTACCAATTACAATTAAAAAATGGCAAATGTTCGCTTAGAAAATATTACCCGACGCTACCAAAACGTCACCGCGATCGAAAACATCAGCTTCAAAATCCCGGACGGGGAATTTTGGGTATTAGTCGGGCCCTCCGGCTGCGGGAAATCGACAATTATGCGGACAATTGCAGGTTTAGAAACCGCCACTTCCGGCAATCTTTACATCGGAGATAATTTAGTTAACAACATTCCGGCGAGACAGCGGGATGTAGCAATGGTGTTTCAAAATTACGCGCTTTACCCGCACATGACTGTCGCAGAAAACTTGGCATTTGGATTGCGGATGCGGAATGTGGACCCGACTAAAATTCAAGAACGAGTCGAAACAGTAGCCCGATCGCTCTCGATCGACCACCTTCTCAAGCGTAAGCCCAAACAGCTATCAGGCGGACAGCAGCAGCGGGTAGCACTGGGAAGGGCGATCGCCCGCGAACCGAAAGTGTTTCTTTTAGATGAACCGCTTTCTAACCTCGACGCTCAACTGCGAGATGACACTAGAGCCGAGCTCAAACAACTGCATCAACGGCTGGGAATTACCACAATTTACGTCACCCACGACCAAGTGGAAGCGATGACTTTAGCTGATAAGATTGTAGTCTTAAATGGGGGAAAGATTCAACAAATTGGAGACCCGCAAAGCATTTACGCCAAACCAGCTAACCGCATGGTGGCCACCTTTTTAGGCAATCCCGCCATGAACATTTTGCCGGCTATTTATACTAACGAATCCTTTCAAATAGGAGATCAATCTTTAGTCTGTCCGCCCTCGATTCAGAAAAAATTGCAGGCGAGAGAAGGACAAGGATTTGATTTGGGCATCCGTCCAGAAAATATAGAAATCTTTACGCCACAAACAGTAGAAGATGATGATGATGATTTGAAAACCGATGTTTGGGCTTTAGAAAAAGTCCCTCTTGATGTAGAGGTAAAAGTAGTGGAACCTCTGGGGCGAGAAACTTTAATTCGGGCGAGTTTGCCTTTGCTGAGCGCTGAAACTACTGTACAGTTACAAATACCTGCGAGTGTTCGCTTGCGATCGGGCGATCGGCTGACAGTACAGCTTGACTTCGATCGACTATTTATATTTGACCCCTCCACCGGTGAGGCGCTGTATCCTTAACGGGCTTGAACAGGACTGACGCACGGAGGCCCAGCAACCAGGTTTTTTTAGTCGCAGTGCGTAAGTCCTGTTTAATCTAAAATCTAAAATCTAAAATCTAAAATCAGTGGGAAAGTCTCGATTCGTAGTTACAAAAGTTTACACTTGACATTTATTAATTTACGCAGTAATGATACGATTAGTATTGGCACAATGGTAAAACGTCCCCCCAAAAGCTGATATTTCCTGAATCGGGGCGATCACGACCCACAACGCCAGCATCTTCGCGCTAAGAAGCGGCTTTACGCCCCGACTTGGGAGCAACTAGCGAACTAAAAACTCAGAAAAACGTTCTAGCGGCATTTTTAGATGAATCCCGACAACCTGCCTCAAATGCTGCAAACAGGATTTCACCTAACTTTAGGTGCAACTTCCTTTTTAATTGAGACATTGCAAGATCCTCTGAAGCGAGAAGAAAATCTTGACAAACTGAAGTCAGATTTTGGCCAGCTAGCCGATGAGCTGCTCGAAAAAGGAGAAATGACAGAGCGAGAAGCCCGGAATTTTGTAGATACTATTTTCTCTCAACCGGGCGATCGGGAGAATGCAGACAATGAATCTGTCTCGCCCAAGCAATCAGATGCAGCGACTGATGCTCCTCCCGATTCGGTTGTACAGCCTAACGTAAAGCTAGAGATTCAAGAATTAACTGCACATATGGCAGCGCTGAGGGCCGAGTTGGAAAATTTGCGCGCCGAAAATTCCCAGTACTAAAGAATCAAGAATCTTTAACACAGCCGGAGTTTACTTGCCAACTTAATTTAAGAGAACCAAAATTTAGTCATTGTCCCATTTTTCAGAACCTATCAGGTCGGCAATGCGATCGCGCAGCAAGAAGTCGCATTTTTCTAATTCGCACTCTACACAAGCCCATTCCCGGGGCGGAATGAATTGGCAAAGCGTGTATATAGGCTGTTGGCGGCTCAGTACGCCCTCGTGGACGAGGTGACGCGCTTCATCTTGGATGACATCTAAAGAGTATTGGATTTGGGGAATAGTGGAGTGAATCATAATGCGCCCTCAATGTTTTACTAAAAAGTTTTATGGCCCTGGTAATAATATAGTCCAAACTTACGAATATGGAAGTTAAATTTTGTCCGTATCCAGCTATACAATTCACTGCCGTAAATAAAAATAAATTATACGAATCATCAGTAAGTGATGAGATCAGTCTTAGGATATTGATAAACAGCACATTTTCCTGACTAGGAAGCGGATCTGCTGGAAAGTTCAATTCAGAACTTAGGAACCCGCATCGGATTCCCGGTTTCTCGATGCTTTGCCACCAAAGGCAACATTTCTTGCGAGAAACCGGGTTGATGAATTTAAGTCCTGACGGAAACAACAAAGGGAAGATTTAGGAGTCCGGCAACTCAAGCACTACCAGTCCCGTCAATGCCGAATAGCACTTCTAGAACGAGAGATTGCGCGGCCGACATTTGCCCATAACAAAATACATAAGGAATACTCGGAGGCAAGTGTGGCAAAAATTGCTCTAAAACGTAGGGACTGCCGTAAATTAACACAGCTTGCAGTTCTCCAGTTTTTAATAATTTCTTAAACCAATCTTGAGCTGCTTCGGTCAAACCAGCACTGCCTCGGAAGCAATTGCCGCGAATGAAAATTTGCAGCAGTGTCGGATAAAAATGCTCTGCACCTGTATTATCAGCGATCGCCCCTGTGCGATCGTCAATCAGTTGCAATTCGTAACCAAACTGTTCGGGAAGGGCGATCGCCGGAGTGTGGTTGCCCAAAAACTCGCACCCCAAAACATCATCTACAACAATCAAATTCCGCAAAACCTGGTTTTCTGCGGGTTTTGCAACCTGCAAAGGTAGATTGCCGCCAAATTTCAAAGAATCTCGCAAAATATCGGCAGCAGTTGCCCTTGCCTGTGGGTTTGCCAGCAAACTTAAGTCGATCGACTCTAGGGATTGTAAATTCTTGCTCCCCCCCTTGCTAAGGGGGGGTTGGGGGGGGTCAGAAATCGATTCTAGATTCTTGCTCCCCCCCTTGCTAAGGGGGGGTTGGGGGGGGTCAGAAATCAACATACCCACCTTTATTTTCGCTTTCCAAATGCGCTTGACAGATTCCTTAATTTGTGATAGTGAAATCCGCCCTTGAGTGACAGCTTCGCAGACCGCGAGAATCGCCGCTTCCGGGTCAAGCGGCATCAGCAAAACATCAGCACCAGCCTCAGCAGCCAAAACAGCAGCTTCATTAGCGCCGTACTTATTGGCGATCGCACCCATCACCAAAGCATCCGTCACAATTAAACCTTCAAATCCCAACTCTTCTCGCAGCTTCCCGATCAAAATCTTGTGAGAAAGAGTAGCAGGAAACTCCGCATCCCAAGCCGGAATCAGCAAGTGAGCACTCATCACAGCATCGACCCCAGCAGCCATCGCCTCGACAAAAGGAGGCAATTCAACCTGGGCCAATCTCGCTGGGGAATGTGGCAAAACCGGCAATTCCAAGTGAGAATCAACCGCCGTGTCGCCGTGACCGGGAAAATGCTTAGCTGTAGTCAAAACCGGGTGTTCACCTGCACCTCGAATAAAAGCAGCGGCTAATTTCCCGACAATTTCCGGTGTTTCTCCAAAAGCGCGGACGTTAATCACAGGATTGTCGGGATTGTTGTTAACATCCACCACTGGTGCGAGAATCCAATTTAGACCGATCGCCCTAGCTTCGATCGCAGTGACAGCGCCCATTTGTTCAGCATATCGATCGGCTTTACCTGCATCGTGCCGCGCAATTTCAGCAATTGCCATCGGCGGCCCGAACCAAGTCGCCCCTGCGAACCGCTGGCCGACACCTTCTTCAATATCAGCAGCCAGCAGTAGCGGAAACTTAGCCCAAGACTGCAATTGGTGCGATCGAACTGCCAACTCCGCAGCACTTCCCCCGACCAAAATCACCCCGCCGACGCCCAACTTTTCCAGATAATAGCGGAGTTTGCTAGCAGTTGGTTCCCATTCGGGATAGCGAATTTGGTGGTCGAACAAGCAGCCAGAAGCGCGCACCACGAACATCTGGGCCACCAGTTCGGGTAAGGAAAGATTGTCAATCATGGGAAATTAGGAATTGTTTGTTGACTGTTGACTGTTGACTGTTGACTGTTGACTGTTGACTTTGGGTTGTTGACTACCTTCAGACCTAATCCTCGTCTGCTTCTAAATCATCATCATCATCATTTTCATTGCCATCGGCCAATTCTTCGTCATCAAACATACCTGGTTTGCGATCGGCAGAAAGCTGATTCAGCAGTATCAACATTTTATCGCCCCGTTCCAAAGAACGGTCTTCCAGAAAAATCACCTCCGGCGTCCGGCGCAGTTGCAATCGTTGGCCCAACTGGTTGCGGACGTAGCTAGTAGCAGATTTCAACCCTTCCATAGTTTCAGCCTTCGCCTCATCAGTACCGTAGATGCTGACAAAAATTTTTGTATGCTGAAGGTCTCCAGAAACAATTACGTCGGTAACGCTAACCATACCGGCACCTACCCGGTCGTCCTTGATTCCATTCAGCAACATCAGGCTGACTTCCCGTTTAATCATTGAAGCTACACGCTCAATGCGACGACTTGTAGCCATAACACCTACTCCTCTACTTTCCTAATCAGCCATTTTCATCCCGATTGACAATTGTAGCGCGATCGGTCAGGCGTGTTACGGGCGATCGTCCGAGTTAGGGGTGAGAGACAGCTTAGAGGAAAAAAATGTTTAATTGCCATAGGCGAATATATAGCTAATATAGAGATGTAGAGTGAGAGACAGCTTAGAGGAAAAAAATGTTTGATTGGATTGTCAAAACCGTAGCCGATGCTTCAGGGGTAACTAACCAGCTAAGGATAGCGGAATGGGCCAGATTGAACAGGACTAACCCTTTCGATATGGGAGCCAAAAACTACCAACGATGTATTCATGACTTAGGGTTAGGGGGAAAATATCATGAACTTGAATATAACGAAGATGGAAGCCTAAAATATCAATAATTTAGCCGTAATTCCCTTGATAATGATCCATGATTTCCCATTTTATTATCCATCCCTAATCAATCTATCTATCAATTAAACAGAAACATTTCTTGTTGAAATTCCTTTATCGCTGTGTTTTTTTAGGAAATAAAATCATGGAAAAAGAATTTACCATCGGTCAAAAAGTCAGAGTTGTGGCGATGCCGCCTTACGTCAAAACTGCCGAACCGATGCCGATGCTGCGGCCTGCGAATTTAATTGCGATCGGCGCTGAAGGCATTGTGATCGATCGCCGTCCCGGCAATTATTGGGGAATTCGCTTTGAAAAAGGTGCTTTTCTGTTAGACAGTCAGTACATTGAAGCAGCGGAAACAATTGTAGAAGGTAATGGGTAATGGAAAAAGGGGGAATGGGGAATTGAGATCACCACTTAACATCTCCCTTTTCCTTGTTCCCTCAACATCTCTCCCTTAAATTGGTTAAATCCTATGGCTTGATCGTTGCCCCACATCCTTCTTCAACAAGCCAGCTTAGCCTCAAAAGCCAAAGAATTAACAGGAAACTCCCCCAAAAATTCCTCTAAAATAGGAGATGTGAAGTTACAAGGTTGAGGCTTTCCCAAATGATAACCTTGAGCGTAATCTACCCCAAGTTCATTGAGTTTATCCATAATCGTTTGATTTTCAACATACTCGGCAATAGTTTTAATTCCCATGACGTGAGCGATTTTGGTAATAGCTTCCACCATAGCGACATCAATAGGATTGTCTACAATATGCTTAATAAAATTGCCGTCTATTTTGAGATAATCAACCGGCAAACTTTTCAGGTAAGCAAAGGAAGACATCCCGCTGCCGAAGTCGTCCAAGGCAAACTGGCAGCCTAGTTCTTTGAGTTGCCAAATCAAGCTGGCTGCCTTACTGAGATTACCAATGGCAACGGTTTCGGTAATTTCAAAACAAATTATTTGCGGCGGTATTTGATGGATAGAAAACTGCTCCTGAATAAACTCGATAAACTTTTCTTCGTTGAGGCTGTCCCCAGAAAGGTTGATGGAATAAAGGTTGGGATATTTGCCAAATGACGATTGCAGCTCAGAAAGAGAGCAAGCAGGGAAGGTAACTATTTTATCGCTGTCTACCCCAGGGTTTTGGACTAATAAATTGGCCGTGAAAATTTTAGATAAATGGCTAAATAAAGTACTAATTACCCAGCGGTCGATCGCGTGCATCAAGTTGTAGCGTTCGGCTGCCGGAATAAACGCCATCGGCGACACCAACTCACCAGTTTCCAACTGGAGGCGCAGGAGGATTTCGCAGTGGGTTCCGGTGGTTGGAGAGTTGAGCAAAGGTACGATCGGCTGAGAGTACAAGCAAAAGCGATTCTCTTCTAAAGCTTGATTAATTTGCACCACCCACTGCGTTTCGCCGTGCTGTTTAATTAATTCTTGATCGCCGGCTTGATAAATCTGCACCCGGTTGCGGCCTTTATTTTTAGCAGCGTAACAGGCAATATCGGCCGCGCTCAAAATCGCAGATGTCGAGGCTGTTTTGGGATTGATTGCTACCAAACCGATACTGACGCCGATCGCAAAAGTTTTATCCTGCCACGCAAAGCGGAATCGTTGAATGCTTCGCAGCAGCGATTCTGCAACATTCAATCCTCGTTCGACGGGACAATGGTACAGGAGTACGGCAAATTCATCGCCACCCAAACGCGCCAAAATATCGGTTTTGCGGATATTGCTTTTAAATAGCTGGCTGACTTGGCGCAGCAGTTCGTCCCCTGCCGCATGACCGCAGGTATCGTTAACTATTTTGAAGCGATCGAGATCCAGGTAAAGCATCACGTGTTCTTGCCCGTAACCTTGAGCGCCGTGTAGGGCGTGCTCTAGCTGGTACTCAAATTCCCGGCGGTTGACTAATTGCGTCAGGGGGTCATGAGTTGCCTGCCAGGTGAGTTGCCGCGCTTGAGTTCGCACTTGTGTGACATCTCGGAACACAACGACGGCGCCGACAATTTCGCCGCTGCTAGCGTGGATGGGGGCGACGCAGTGGTCGATCGCAAATTCGCTGTTGTTGTGGGCAATCAGCAAATTGTTGCGCCCTTGGTCAACAATCCGACCTTCGGACAAAGCGATTTCGGCGATATTTTCGATCGGCAGCCTGGTAGTTTCGTCAACTATTCTCAGCACCCTGGCGAGGGGCAAACCTTTAGCTTCCAATGTAGACCAACCCGTGAGTGTTTCGGCAACTGGATTCAGGGTGGAAATGCAGCCGTCGGCGTCAGTAGTAATGACGGCATCGCCGATCGATTGTAGTGTTACCTGAGCGAGTTCTTTTTCTTCAAAAAATGCTTGTTCCATGCGCTTGCGATCGGTAATATCTCGCTGCACAGACACCCAGTTGGTAACGTTCCCGGAGGTATCGGCAATGGGTACACTGTTGAGTTCCACCCAATAAGTTGAACCGTCTTTGCGGTAGTTAATCAATTCCAGGCGTAGGGGTTCTCGGCGAGAGAAAGCACGGCGAATTTTAGCGACTTGGGTGGGGTCGCTTTCTGGGCCGCGCAAGCAACTGGGGGTTTGTCCAATGATTTCTTCGGGTAGGTAGCCCGTCATTTGGGTAAAAGCTTCGTTGGCATAGATGATGGTGGGGTCGGAGATATCGCTGTCTCCGGCATCCATAATCACGATTGCGTCGTTAGCGTTCACTACAGCAGATTCTAAAAGGTGGAGTCTGGCCTCGGCCCTAACGCGGATAGCAATTTCGCTTTCTAGTCTGGCGTTAGTCAAGCTGAGGGAGGCGATCGCTTGTTGCAATTCCCTAGTTCTTTCTGTCACTGAATCGTGCAGAACATCGATCGCCCCGGACATTTCCATCGGGTCAAGTACGCGCAGTATGTTGGTTTGAGTAACTATTCCCAGGAGTTCTCCCTGTTCCCCCGTTACTACCAACCTACGGACTAAACGCTGGTGCATTTCCTGATGAGCTACCCACAGCGAGTCTTCTTGCTTGAGGCTAAATAAGGGGGTACTCATCACAGTTTGGGCGATCGTTTGCGACAAATCTATATCTAAAGCTTGAAATTCGACAATATCCCGTTCTGTGACTATACCTACTGGAATTGGGAACGGTAAATCCCTCGATAATTCTGTTGATTCCGTAATTACTACGCAGCTAACGCGGTGCTGCGCCATCAACTCGGCTAAACTCCTAACTGACGCGGAGCGAGGCGCTTGAATGACTTGTGCGGTCATTACTTCTTTCACGCGCCGCATTTTTAAGATATTTGCCGGTTTGAGCATGGCTTGGCGAATGCTTTCCGGCGTAATTACTCCTAATAGTTGACCTTCACTATCCAATATTGGCAAATGCTTAATTCTTCGTTGCCCCAGCAGAATTAGGGCGCTGAAAATGTCTTGAGTCTCGGATTTTGTCAGAGTTGCTGTCGGCTGCCTCATCACTTGTGCGATGGTGACTCCTTTTAAGTTTTTGCCCGAGGCAATCAAATCGACAAGATCCCTTTCTGTGAAGATTCCTTGCAATTGAGAATGTGGATCAGAGTGCGAGGATAATTTTAAGAGTGATTTTTCCACGACAAAGACGCAGATACCTGTCGCGTCTCTGAATGCACTTGAGGTGGGCGAATTTACGATTTCTGTTAGTGGCTGATAGATATCAGTTGGTGGAATGACTGCGTTTAGAGAGCAACTTGGGCGCCGTTGGCCCATCAGGGTAATTACTTCTGCTAGTGGGGTATCGGGCGCCACTGTCAAGGGGTAGCGGTCTATTACTTGAGCTAAGGTTGGCAGATACTTGGATGAATCGTTTTTGAGCATATCTAATTGAGTTTTGCGATCGCGTGGACTCTGCGACATTCCAAAAAAGTGCTGATTTCCAAGCACTAGGTGGATTTTTACGGCGCTGGTGAGACCTAATTAAAATTTATTGTTAAAAATGCAGCAGAGCTTGCGCTGGGGATCGGGCCAGTGACTGCTTTTCTTCTACCTATAAAGTTAGAAGCTTATCTTTATTTTAAGTTAAATTTTCTATCCCGTGACACATTTATTAAAAATAATGTATTTGTTGTGAACTTTTTGCGATAAGATTATCGGCTAAAATCATCCATAGCATTGCGAATCATCTCCCTCTTCAGAAAGACGCATCTGTTTGCTGTATTAGCTAACCTAGAAAAGGTTACTACAAAAAGGCACTGTATTAAGTTCGGCAGTGTTAAGTTTTGCGAAATAAAGTTTTGCAAGCTGGTCGAGACCATGTATGCGTTGTTGAGGGCAATCGATATCACAGCCAATGTGTGAATTAGATCGCAACTTGCGAAAACAACCGTGGTAAGATTGTAGATATCAAGACAAGAACTTGAATACAGAGTCTGGTGAGGAAAAGAGATTATGAAACGCAATCTATTAGCCGCTACTTTTTTAATTACTCCCCTACTGTTGGCCGGCCCGGCTCGCGCTGAAAATCCCGTTCACGTAGAACAGTTATTGTCAACCGGGCAATGTTTTAAGTGCGACTTGTCGGGAGCAGATTTAACGGGAGCTCATTTAATTGGTGCTGATTTGAGAGAAGCAAATTTACGAGGAGCAAACCTATCTCAGGCTAACCTCGAAGGTGCTGACTTGACGGGTGCTAACTTGACGGGTGCTAACTTAACCGCAGTTTTCCTGACTAATGCCAGTTTAAATGACGCAGACCTCGATCGGGCAGATCTGACTGCAGCAATCATTAACACCGCTGACGTATCCGGGGCCTCAATGGAAGATATGACCATCACAGATGCGAAAATCTACAATACCCAAATCGGCGTCGGCGGCAGCTACGACCAGTAAACTCATTAAAAGAATGGAAAACACCAATTTTGAGGTTAAAAACCCGGTTTCTCCCCAGAAACCGGGTTTTTAGTCTTTTTGTAGGCTGCCCCGGAGCCTCACATTTTATGTCGTATTTCAAGCGAACAATCTGACCACGAATTTCAAAGGTGGTACCCACCACGTGATTTATCCGTGGAATCAATCCAAAATCGAAAATCGAAAATCCTCAAGCCCCCCGCATTTATCTCGCGCAAGTCAATCTAAAATCTAAAATCTAAAATCTAAAATCGATTGACGCACCCTACCATTACCACTAAAAACCCAAATCAACCGCTATTCGGTGCGCGCAAGCAAACCCAGAAAACGCCACCGCATTTAAACCCTGTCCGGGAAACGTACTGTCGCCCACACAATACAAACCAGGCATAGAAGTTCGATTAAACGGCATTCCCAGCAAACCCATTAGCTTCTGTCGCGGAATCGGCCCGTAAGTTCCATCTTCGCGCCCCAAAAAGCGGCGGTGAGAACGCGCTGTCCCAACTTCCATATAATCCAAACCGGCGTCTAAACCGGGAAAAATCTTTTCTAATCTTTCAATAATTCTCCCTGCCGCCTCTTCTTTTTTATCCTCATATTCCTGCTGCGAAAGTCCTTCCCACTCTTCCATCCAACTCGAAGTAAAAGCGTGAACGATGTGATATCCTGCAGGAGCTAAATCCGGGTCGAGTACCGTCGGAATTGACACTAAAACTGTTCCCTCCGGCGCTTCCATTTTCTCCCACTCTTCTAACAAAATGTGGTGGCAGGCGCTACCAGCAGGGATTACGCTTGCTTCCACTCCCAAATGCAAACTCAAGAAACTGGGGGCTTTTTGATAGCGCTGCTGCCATTTCTTCTCGCTAGCGGGCATCTCTTCTGCCGAGAGCAATTTCTCAAAAGTATCCCACCGCGTGGCGTTAGAAACTATGCGCTTTGCCCGGTAAACTTCGCCGGTTGCTAGCTCGACTCCGACAGCGCGGCCGTTTTCTGTGATAATTTTTTTAGCCTTAGCTTTGTATTGAATTTTCCCGCCGCATTTTTCTAATCCTTCTACTAACTTTTGGGCGATTTGACCGACTCCGCCTTTAGGATAATTTATGCCACCATAATGTCTGTCGGAAAATACCATTCCGGCATTAATCATCGGGGTCAAGTCGGCAGGTACTACAGACCAGTAGTAGCATTCCATGTCGATAAATTTCAGCAAAGTAGGGTCTTTTATGTAGCGCCGCGCAATGTCGCCAGTATTTTGAGGCAGATATTTTACTAATCCTAAACAGGCTAAAGGATTCTGAAAAAAGACTCGGACGAGATATCCGGGTTCTTCTAGGGATAGCAATTCCATGCCGTTGAGGCAGTTGAAGACGCTCCAGCATTCGCCGTAAAATTTGTGGATTCCTTCGCGTTCGTGAGGGAACCTGTCAGTTAATTCTTGCAAGTATTTCTCATAAGCCTGGGGAACTTCAAGTTCCAAGCCGCTGGGTAAGTGATAGTGAAGCTGTACGGGGTCTGGAATGGTTTCTAAGGTGACGTTGACTGCTTTCAGGGCGCGGGTGAGGAGGTTGGTGGTGCCGCGCTGTCCGAAGCCAAAAATCATGGAGGCGCCGACATCGAATCTGTAGCCTTCTCGATCGAAATATCCAGCGCTACCCCCCGGAATTGTATAGCTTTCGAGCACTAAAACTTTGGCTTTCTTAGCGGCTAGCTGGGTGGCTGTCACCAGTCCACCAATGCCGGAACCGATGACAATTACATCAAACTCTTGCTCTGTTGGGCGGGAGTTGGGAGAAAATAACTGGGATTGGGTAGGAGCTGACATTCGGTTAAAAATCTTAATATTTCTATGATTTTACAGTCGATCGCTCCAGAAGCAAGAAGTTCGGCAACGGATTATGTAGCGGCTGTAACGGATGTCAAGAAGACCGAAGTTCGGCAATGCCCGATACCCTGTTTGGCCGATGCCCTGTTTGGCCGATGCCCCAGCTTCCAAAAAAAAATGCGGGAACAGTCTACCATTGCCGACTGCCCCCGTCTGCCGATCCTTTGAGAGGAGAACACTAAAAATCACTATAGCCTTGTTGCTAATTAATGTCAATACTATTAGAAAAATATTTCAATAAGCGGATGGAGGTTGATCGGCGAATGGGTTCTAAGGGAAGGCTTGTGCTTGTCGCAATACTCCGGCAGTCGGGCACTCGGGCAGAGGTTTGAACCCGTGACGGCAATCTTGAAAATGGTGCAAGAAGTCGATTCTCACTCTCTGGCTTGTATGCGCCCTCAAGGATGTGATAAGTTGCACAGAGCGATCGCTGGCTTGATCGTTGGCGAAGCCCTCGAAGAAGATCGATCGCACCGCATAAAATCCCTCAAACCTAGCAATCTCCCCAATTTCCTAATGTCCCTGCAACTGCGCGTTTACGTTCCTCCGCATCCATTAATTAAACACTGGCTGGCTGTTGCCCGCGACGCCGCCACCCCCTCCGTACTTTTTCGTTCTGCGATGACAGAATTGGGACGGTGGCTGGCTTACGAGGCGATTCGAGAATGGCTGCCGACAGTGGAAACCACAGTGCAGACTCCTTTGGGCGAATGTCCGGCGACTTTTATCAACCCAGAAGCTCCGTTAGTTGTGGTACCGATTTTGCGGGCGGGTTTGTCACTGCTCGAGGGAATTCAGACGGTTGTGCCGCTGGCTTCGGTTTACCACCTCGGCATGGCAAGAAATGAGGAGACGCTGGAACCGACTTGTTATTTGAACAAATTGCCGGCCCAGTTTAACCCGGAAACGCGGGTGATAATTAGCGAGCCGATGCTGGCGACTGGCGGGACGATTATAGCGACTATGCAGGAATTGACTGCACGGGGAATTGACCCGAGCTTGATTCGGATTATCTCTGTGGTGGCTGCTCCTCCGGCTTTGAAGAGGCTGAGTGCAGAGTACCCCAGTTTGATGATTTACACGGCAACGATCGACGAAATAGTCAACGAACAGGGCTTTATTGTACCTGGTTTGGGAGATGCGGGCGATCGAACTTACGGCACATGAACCAGTCAGTCAGTCAATTTTAGATTTTAGATTTTAGATTTTAGATTTTAGATTGACTCGACAGATTAATCTGGGGGCTTGTATCCCTTTTTGGGCGCGGTGAGGTGTTTCAGGAATGAGTTGCTGAAATCTCCGGGGAAAAAGATGACCGAAAGCATCTAGGATACAAGCCCCCGGATTCATCCCTGGAGGAATAAAAAACCTGTATCCGATAAAACTTGCCCCCCGAATTTATCCGTGGGGTTAATGCTTCAATTCTTTAATCTAAAATCTAAAATCTAAAATCTAAAATCGATTGACCCTGGTTTGCTAAAACCAGCCACAGAGAGAGTTAGAATCAAAAGTACAAGTCAAAAATAAATAGCGTTTAGCACTCATTGCCCGTGAAACTTGATTCTGTTCCGCCAAGCTTGTCTGCTTCTGACTCAGTAAACCTCAATTATGATTTGCCACAACAGGTACAACTACAAATAAAAGAGGTTACTGAGATTTGTGCTGCTTTAACCCCGGAGCCCGCTGAACTCTCAGTGACTGTAAATCCCGATATTTGTCAAGAACAAAAGAAACTGAAGCCCAAGCACTGGGCAATTTTTGCTTCGACTTTTGCAACTATTTTTTTAGCTGAAATTGGAGACAAAACTCAGCTCGCGATTTTGCTGATGACGGCTGAATCTCGAAATCCTTGGATCGTTTTTGCAGGTGCGGGTTCGGCTTTGATAGCAACCAGTTTGCTGGGGGTGTTGCTGGGAAGGTGGCTGGCTAGTCGGATTGCTCCGAGAACTTTGGAGAGAGCAGCCGGAGTGATTTTACTGGCGATTTCGGCGGTTCTGCTGTGGGAAGTGCTGGGTTAACTGTCTGCCTTGTCGGTAAGTCCTAGATTTCTACAATACCTAACTAAAAACTAAAAAAACATGGACTGGCAACTTTTGGGCATCAGTTTTATTACAGTGTTTTTGTCAGAATTGGGAGACAAAAGTCAATTAGCTGCGATCGCCCTGGGCAGTAGTTGTAACTCGCCGCGGGCTGTATTTTTCGGTACGGCGTCGGCGCTGCTGCTGGCGAGTTTAATCGGCGTGGCCATTGGCTTTAGCACGGCAGAGGTGTTGCCGGAGCGACTGGTAAAGGGACTCGCGGCGATCGGATTTGCGGTAATGGGCTTGCGCTTGCTGTGGCCAAAAGCAGATTTACCGGAAGCATCCGAGTAGGGCAGTCGATTTTAGATTTTAGATTTTAGATTTTAGATTTACTCTACAGATGAATCTGGGAGGGTGAACAAGAGTCTAAAATTTTGCTTTCTCCACGGGAGGAGTTCGCAAGTATCCGTTTTTGCGCTGGTTCAGGAAACTTGACCGTATAGTTGTATCAAATCAGTTAGCATCGGAGATTATTTATATCTCTCTGATCTTCATCTGCGTGAATCAGCGTCAATCCATTGTCATCTGCGGCCCAAGAAATTCTCTTTTTTGAACCGCAGATTAGGGCAGATCAACACAGATTAACGCCGATGAATATCAAATCCGGTGTTTACGATCGCTAAAATTTTAAAAATTAGCGGGGGGCGTGAATTCACGCCCCCCGCTGGAGGTTGAGTCTTTTTTCTCCACTCAACCTCTGAGTATTATGTCGATTAAACTTGGTTTTGGTAGCACCAGCCCAGCAGCGTACCGGCGACAGCCAACTTCAGCGCTTCCAAGGCAAAATAGCCTTGGTGCAGTAGATTCATCCCAGCCGGGACTTCTGCTGCGGAATCGAACAGATTTAGCTGCATTCCCAAGGCGCTCATTTGGGGTGTCAGGGCGTAGGTGTCAATCAGGGCGATCGTCAGAAGTACCAATGATAATAAGATTGCTGTGCGGCTGCGCTTGCCGAAGTCACCAACTAAATTGCTCAAAACCATCAAACCCGTTGCCACCAGGCCCGCACAGATTAACTCAACGCGGTTGAATCCCCAGAACATTAAATTCCCGGCAGTTGCAAACTCGGCAGATGTCGTCATGCCAGATACGTAGAGACTGGGCATAATTACTAGATCCAAAATCAGGCTAACGCTGAGCCAGAAAATTAGAGCAACCATGACAATTGCTTGCCAGCGCGGTTTGATTGATTCCACTCTTGATGTTGTAATAGCTGTCATATAATTAGACCCTCTAAAATTTTCTTCTGCCTTTTCTAGAGTTTAACTAACTTTTTTATCAAATCGTGTTAAGTATTTTTAAATTAATGGTAACTTTTCTGTAACAGACGCTGAAGAATTGTTAAGCTCACTTATGTTTGTCCTCACCTCGGTTAATTAATACTAATTCCGAAAAAGTACGGAATAAATTAATAATTACTCATAGGACTTATGCACTGCGACCAAAGACATCTGGTTTTGATCCTGATTAAACACCGTAACGTATTTTTTATAAAAAACCAGGTTTCAGCGTCCAGAAATAACTCCTAATTTAAGTGTATATGCCTAAATTTCAATTATCCTCTTGGTTGCCCCGTCTCCCCCCTCAAGTCTGGATTCTTGCCGCTGGCAGATTCCTCTCCCAAAGCGGCACCGGTTTTACTTTATTTTACGCGCCGATATTTTTTGTCGATCGCGTCGGTTTATCTGCTACTGCTGTTGGGATTGGTTTGGGTAGCGGTTCAGTTTCAGGAATATTCGGCAGAATTTTGGGCGGTTCTTTTTGCGATTCCAAATTTTGGGGAAGGCGCCGAACTTTACTGCTGGCGACAATTATTTCGGCTGCCGCTTCTTTTGTACTGGCGGCGACTAATGATTTCGCTGGCTTAATTGCGGGCAATTTACTGATGGGTTTTGGTGTGGGTTTGTATTGGCCTCCAACGGAGACGATGGTGGCGGATTTAACTGAGGGCGAACAGCGGCAGGAAGCTTTTGCTTTGACACGACTGGCGGATAATTTGGGTTTGCAAGTTGGGATTATTTTGGGCGGTTTGTTGATTGAGGTAACGGGTAATTATCGATCGCTCTTTATTATTGATGGTATCTCGTTTTTAGTGCTGTTTGCGGTAGTTGCGATCGCGATCGGCGAAACCTACAAACCAGCTAATTCAGCCGATATAGGCAAAAAAAGTCTAAAAAATGGCTGGATAGTGGCGCTGAGCGATCGCAGTCTTTTAGTTTATGCTTTAGTAAATACCCTGTTCACATTATATATTTCCCAAATCCAAACCACAATGCCGCTGTACTTTAGCAAGTTTGTCGCGGTGGGGACATCGGGAAAAGGCTTTTCAACAGGTACAATTACCGTTTTGTTTGCTTTTAGCACGTTTTTAACTGTGGCTTTGCAATTGCCGATTGTTAAAGCTTTGAGGCGGTTTTCCCATCCGAAAGCTTTGATGATTTCTGCGCTGCTATGGGGAATGGGATTTATCGCGATCGGCTTGACGGGAATGGCTGCCACTGGCAATCTATTTTTAGCTGTTTTAGGCTTGAGCTTTTTGTCTGTGGCGACTGTTGCTTATACGCCTTTTGCTTCGGCTTTAGTGGTGGATTTAGCGCCGGAGTCTTTGCGGGGCGTGTATTTGGCCGTTAGTTCTCAGTGTTGGGCGATCGGCTATTTAATCGGGCCGCCGCTGGGCGGTTTGGCTTTGGATAGGGGTAAATGGGCGGCGGATAATTTTTGGTTGGGTTTGGCTTTTAGTGTGATTGCGGCTGTGGTTATTTTGCAAAAGCTCGATCGAATGTTGAAAAGTAGAATCTAATATTCAGTTGTTCGTTTAGGACTAAGACAAAAAAACCCGGTTTCTGCGTCAATATCTCTCGGTTCGATACCACGATTTTTCGGAGAAACCGGGTTTGTGATCCCACGTGCGTCCAAGATTGTTGTTAGCATTAACAGTCAACAGTCAACAGTTAACCGTCAACTAACTAATTTATTTTCGTCGATCGCCCAATTTGCGGTAAACTTCTCTTAAGTCAACTTGATGGTGAGCCAAAGCAACCAAAGCGTGATAAAATAAATCCGCAACTTCTCCAGCAATCCCCTCTTTGTCGTCATCTTTGCAAGCCATCACAACTTCCGCCGACTCTTCGCCAATTTTCTTGAGAATCTTGTTGTCGCCGCCCTCGAACAATTTGCAAGTATAAGAACTTTCGTTAGGATTGTCGCGCCGATCGCAAATTACCGCAAATAATTGAGATAACATATCCCCTGGCGGCGGTGAAATTTCCCCATCAACTTGGTGAAAACAACTTCTTTCTCCCGTGTGACAAGCAATATCTCCGACTTGTTCGACAGTGATTAGCAAAGCATCGCTATCGCAGTCGTAACGCAGCCCTTTGACATTTTGAACGTGTCCCGAAGTCGCCCCTTTGTTCCAAAATTCGGCGCGCGATCGACTCCAGAACCAAGTTTGCCCGGTAGAGAGCGTTTTTTGCAAGGACTCCCGATTCATCCAGGCCATCATTAACACCGTACCGTCCAAATAATCTTGGACGATCGCAGGCACTAAACCGCGATCGTCGTAACGGATCTTTTCAATTGGGATCGATCGGCTCAAATTCGATAAATCAGTAGTAGACATAATTTTATTTCAACTTGGTAATATAGATTAACGCTTTCCTGTCGGAGATTGTTTTTTTTATTAACCGCAGAGAACGCAGAGGACGCAGAGGAAGAGAGAAGATTGAGCAAGTGATGGCTAAATTGTCAAGAACTATTTTACAAAAAATTACATTTTAGGGCGCTTCCCTACGGGATAGCTTCGCTTCACGGTGCTAGTGCGACAAAGCCTAAAAAACCTAAGCTAGTATTGCTACTCATTGGTTTGTACCCTAAAATCTACTAGAATAGTTTCCTTGAATCGACCTAACCTTTATGTTGAACTGGCTATAAAATTATTCTACCAACAACAGACGTTCACTAAGGAGAAAACATTGGTTTCCACAACCTTGAAAACGACCAAATCAGAAGAAATTTTCGCCGCAGCCCAGAAGTTGATGCCAGGTGGCGTCAGTTCCCCCGTCCGCGCCTTCAAATCCGTAGGCGGACAGCCCATCGTCTTTGACAGGGTAAAAGGAGCCTACATTTGGGATGTGGACGAAAACCAATACATTGACTATGTAGGCACTTGGGGCCCAGCCATCTGCGGCCACGCCCACCCGGAAGTCATCAAAGCCTTGCACGAATCTTTAGAAAAAGGTACGAGTTTCGGCGCACCATCGCTGTTGGAAAACGTACTCGCCGAAATGGTCATCGATGCCGTTCCCAGCATTGAAATGGTGCGATTTGTCAACTCCGGCACCGAAGCCTGTATGGCCGTTTTGCGGCTGATGCGAGCTTTCACCGGACGCGATAAACTGATTAAATTTGAAGGTTGCTATCACGGGCACGCCGATATGTTCTTGGTAAAAGCCGGTTCCGGTGTCGCAACTCTGGGCCTTCCCGACTCTCCGGGCGTCCCGAAATCCACTACCGCCAATACCCTCAACGCTCCCTACAATGATTTAGAAGCAGTCAAAGCTTTATTTGCCGAAAATCCCGGCGAGATAGCAGGCGTAATTCTCGAACCAGTGGTGGGGAATGCCGGTTTTATTACCCCGGATGCAGGTTTTCTCGAAGGTTTGCGGGAAATTACTAAAGATAACGGCGCTTTGTTAGTTTTTGATGAAGTAATGACCGGTTTCCGCATCGCCTACGGCGGAGCTCAGGAAAGATTCGGCGTTACACCGGATTTGACTACTTTGGGTAAAGTTATCGGTGGCGGTTTGCCGGTGGGAGCTTACGGGGGAAGGCGGGATATTATGGGGATGGTGGCTCCTGCTGGGCCGATGTATCAAGCGGGTACGCTTTCGGGAAATCCTTTGGCGATGACTGCTGGGATTAAGACTTTGGAATTGCTACAAAAACCCGGCACTTACGAACAGTTGGATAAGATTACTAAAAAACTGTCTGACGGATTGCTAAAAATTGCTAAGGAAGCTGGACACGCGGTTTGGGGCGGGCAAATTAGCGGGATGTTTGGCTTGTTTTTTGCGGCTGGCCCGGTTCACAATTACGAGGATGCGAAGAAGTCGGATTTGACGAAGTTCAGCCGCTTTCACCGGGGAATGTTGGAACACGGAATTTATCTGGCTCCTTCGCAGTTTGAGGCGGGATTTACTTCTTTGGCTCATACTGAGGAAGATATCGATCGAACTTTGGCTGCAGCGCGTGAAGTGATGGCAAGTATTTAACGTGTGTAGTAAGGATATTTGTCCTTAAAACTCAGGAATAAATAATTAAAGTCCTTGCTGTTTGTTGGCAGTAAGGACTTTAATTTTTAACTGTTTTATCAAATAAAGTCCTGAATCCTACAGACTATTCAAGACTACCTTCTAACCAGGTTTACAGGCTTTTTTAGTAAATTTTCACGGGGTAATTCCTGTTTAAGGGTGTGGGAAATTAAAAATTAGTAATTATAGAAGCTCTCTACTTTGCGGTAGCAATCCCTAACTTAGCTCCCTTAATTCGGCGTAATCGATCCATAACTTCCACAACATTTCCGTGATTGACGCTTTTATCTGCATTCAACACAATTAAGGAGTTCTGATTTGACCCCATTACCTGTCGCACTGTACTCTCAATATGCTCTAAGTTGACTAACTTTTTATCAACCATTAATTTTCCATTAGCATCAATGGTGACGGTAATTTTAGCAGGCGAGTCCTGAACTTGAGAGGTTGATGCTTTCGGTAAATTTACGGGCAAACCCTCGGATTTGGATAAAGACAGAGAGGAAACAATTAAAAACGTTAATATGGCGAAGACCACATCAATCATTGGCACGATGTTAATCTGGGGAATACTATCAGGTTCATCGGGTAGGCGCATAATTAGATTCTCTTGGTAGTTTTTCGTAGCGGTGACGGTACATTAACTCTAGCTGGCCTCCAGCTTCCTGAATAAAAGCTATCTGCTGTAAGTAAAACCCGCGAAACATATTGGCAAATAAGAGTGTAAAGATTGCCACAACTAACCCTATTGCCGTAGAAACGAGGGCTTCGCTAATCCCAGAAGTAACGCCTGCGGCATTGGTGCCCGTGGCATTCCCCAGTTTGAGAGAACTAAAGGTGGTAATTAACCCCAAAACTGTTCCGAGCAACCCAAATAGTGGGGAAAGGCTGATAATGGTGTCAAATATTGTATTGAATCGCTTCAGGATGGGGATTTCTGCCTGAGCACCACTCTCTAAGGCCAAACGAAATTCTTCGATGTTGGGCGAGTCTAATTCTAAAGCTTCTAAAAAAATCCGGGCCAGGGGCAAATCGCTGTTTACTTGTAACTTTTTGATGGCGGAATCGGGGTTTTGACTGTAAAGCTGTAGCACTTCTCGCACGACTCGCCGCTGCCGCCGATTTACCCTAAACCAAAAGGCAAGACGCTCTATGATCAGCGCGACTGCTGCGATTGAGGAGGCAAATAGCGGCCAAGCAACAATGCCTGCGGCGCGAAAAATGTAAATGAAAGCATCCATTGATTTGTACTCTCGCTAGCTCGGTTGAGTGATCGCAAGCTGCCTAATGCTGTAATTAGCCCGTGAGAAGGCTGGTAGAGTTTCTACGTCAAGTCGGCACAAGTGATTCAGGTTGCGAATTGTTTCACTCAAGCGCGATCACAAGCGCGATCGCACTACCTGTATGTGACTATCTTCGTCTGTACCCAAAATGCTCCTACTGCGATCCCGATCGAGATCGCGACAGATTGTTCTGCCAGTGCTTCTTTGCTAAATATTTGCGTTAGGACTTGACAATAATCTTCAATAATTCAAAAGATTCTCAACTAGGTTTCCACAAACTTGAGGCTTTGTCAAGTCATGAGCCACACATTTAGATAATAATTACCTATTAAAAATACCAATTTAATTGATTTTAATTATTAACTATTTTTTATAAAAAGTTTGAGAATGTGGAAAATTATTGGTAGATCAGGGGCTAGAGTATTGCAGTTAAGGCATTTTTCAGCCTTGCCCTACCAGAATCAGAACATTGACACCGCCCCTAAGAGCCAAGTAGACGCCCCCAAAAGAAATGCTGATTGGTAGCCTCTAGTTGGAATCTCAAAATTAAATAATGAAAATTAATTGCAAGAGTCTTGAACAGGGTGACAGTCTTCTTATAGGATGGGTAGGTTGATCAGTGATAGCAAGCTCAACCAGCAGGTGGTAGCTTGTTTCGGGTTATGTCGGGGAGCCAGCGAGGATGTTGCCATCCATAAAGGAGAGTGAGAAGGCATGAGTTTTTCAAATATTTCGGCGACGCAAAGACAACAACAAGAAGAAGCTCTCAAAAAAGTTCTGGCGATCAGTCTGTTAGCCTCAACCTTACTGCACGGTGTCGCGCTGCCGTTGAGCCTCAAGTTCGCCAAACCTGCTGAATTTGAAGAGGATGCAATTGAAATTGTTGTGCTTGATGAGCCTAAAGTAGAGGAAACCAAGCCAGAGCCGACTATTCCAGAAAAGGAATCTCCCCCGCCTGAGACGTTTAAACCAGAACTGCCACCAGAGCCAACTCCCCCAGAGGAGTCACCCGTAGCCGCAACGCCACCACCAATTCCAGAGGAGCCACCGGTAGCGGTAACGCCACCACCAATTCCAGAGGAGCCACCGGTAGCGGTAACGCCCCCGCCGATTCCAGAGGAGCCACCGGTAGCGGTAACGCCCCCGCCGATTCCAGAGGAGCCTTCCCCCGCACCTCAACAGGATTTCAATTCCCCAGAAACTCCTAAAAGCCCGATCGCCCAGGAACCCGAAACCCCTTCGCCCGATCCTCCAAAAAGCGAACCACCCGTTAGCGACTCCCGCCCCAAGGGTGCTGCGAGTCTCCCAGACTTTACAAAAGATGCTGGAAATCCCAACTCCTCCGACAGCCCTGAAAAAAATAACCCGCTCTCGTCATCTGCTTCGGCGGGTAGCGGGGAGCCTTCCTCACAGCCATTAAATCCTTCTTCCGGGCCATTGGCGCGATCGCCCGCGGCTGGCCCACCAGTCACAGCTACTAGGCCAGGAGGCAGTAGTAAATCTGGAAATGCGATCGGGGATCTCACAAACCCCTCCTCCTCTGATAGCCCCGGAGCAAGTGCGTCCAACTCACCATCCGGTGCCAGCAAAAATGGCGACATACCTTCTGATGAGCCATTTGCGGCTGGTTCGGGGCGATCGCCCCGATCGCCTGCGGCTGGCTCACCAGTCACAGCTACTAGGCCAGGAGGCGGCGGAAATTCGGGAAATGCGATCGGAGATGTAGGAAACCTCCCCTCCTCTGGTAGCCCGGTTGGAAGTGCATCGAACTCATCACCCGGTGGGGGTGGAAATGGCGGCGGGGGTTCGTCACAGCCATTTGGCAGCGGTTCCGGGCCAGTGCCGAAACCGACAAATCCAGGAAGAGGGAGGAGTCCTTCAGGCCCTTCCGGTCGGCTTCCCGACACTTGCATTAGCTGCGGTAGACCTGAATATCCGAGCGCAGCCAGAGAACAAGGGCGGCAAGGCGAAGTGGAAGTCGTGTTTGACATTGACCCCAACGGTAAGCCATTCAACATCAAGATCTCGACTCCTAGCAAATACAACGACTTGAATAAGGCAGCGATTAAAGCAGTAGAAAAATGGAAACTTGCCTCATCAGAGAGTGGCATTCAAGGAGAAAGAGCATCCATTACCTTCCGGCTCACTGACTAGGGATTTTTTTGAGACTCTAGCAATTTGGCTGGGAATTCTATAGCACCGTCCCAGGAATAGCAAAGTTAAAAATTGAATTTTTTGTGAATTATGAATTTGGGAATGTCGTCAGCAATATTAAGTAAACTTCAGCGAGTTGGACTCGCTCTCTTACTTGGTTCCAACTTGGGAATGGCTTTGTTGTTTGCCAACCCTCACAGCGCAATGGCAGGAGTAATTACTTTACCCGATGGCGGACGTTGCGAGGGAGAATTGAGTGAGGGAAAACTCAGCGGGCCCGGCAGTTGTCAATATGCCAACGGCGATCGCTACGAAGGCCAATTTCTTAACGGCAAACCTCACGGTAAAGGCATTTATACCTTTAAAGAAGAAGGTAAATACCAAGGAGAATTTGGGGATGGGGAATTCAACGGTCAAGGTGTCCGCGAATTTGCTAACGGCAACCGCTACGAAGGCACTTTTAAAAACGGTGAGTTCGACGGTACAGGCACTTTTACATCAACTAACGGCATTCGTTACGAAGGGTCTTTTACGAGTGGTTCTCCCAGCGGTCGAGGGGCTTTTACGTTCAGTAATGGCACTCGATGCGAAGGAGATATTAAAGAAGGAAAAGTTAACGGTAAAGGGGTCTGTCAATATGCTAATAAGAACCGCTACGAAGGAGAGTTGCTGAATAACTTGCCTCACGGACAGGGAATTTATACCTTTGCGGTCGGAGGCCGTTATGAGGGGCAATTTAGTGAAGGGCAATTTCACGGTAAAAGGGTTCGCGAATATCCGAATGGCAACCGCTATGAAGGAGAGTTTGTCAAGGGCAACATTCAAGGTCAGGGGTTGTTTACTTTTAAAGAAGGGGGACGTTATCAAGGGCCGTTTGACAATGGAGAATTTAGTGGTGAAGGTGTCCGTGAGTTCGCCAATGGAAATAGCTATAAAGGCACTTTTGTCAAGGGTAAGATGAGCGGGAAAGGAGTTTACGTTTTTAAGAATGGCGATCGCTGCGAAGGCGAATTTACCGATGGTCAGTTCAACGGCAAAGGTACCTGCATTTACGCCAATGGCGATCGCTATCAAGGTGAATTCCTCAACGGCCAGAAACACGGTCAAGGTTCCTACATTTATGCAGATGGAACTAAGCTAGAAGGAAATTGGCAACAAGGTCAAATAAAAAAATAACCTTATAACCTATCTTGCCCTACTTGTTTTTCCCCCCTCCTCACCAATGACATTAATGCGCTTTACAGCCGACACACCGGCTTTTATAGCAATCGTAAATAAGTCGTCAATTTTTTACCCCACCCCAACCATCCCCTTAGTAAGGGGAGGGAGTAAGAAATTCACAAATGCTGCGAGGATTGCTATATAGCGCTTTTCAATTTGGTGAGGGTAGGGGAGGGCTTTTAATTGCACATCCGATTTACATAGAGTGTTTTTTCGGATTTTCTGGATTTCTCAAGGAGGTGG
Source organism: Microcoleus sp. w1-18aA5 (assembly GCF_036701705.1). NCBI lineage: Bacteria > Bacillati > Cyanobacteriota > Cyanophyceae > Oscillatoriales > Microcoleaceae > Microcoleus > Microcoleus sp. w1-18aA5. The sequence goes on from NZ_JAUPTE010000039.1 coordinate 59,370, forward strand.
TATTTTTTTAACCGCAGATGGACGCAGATGGACGCAGATAGGTTAGCTTTTTGGGCATCGGATTTGGTATATAGCAATTCTAAATGAGTCGTAAACTTTTTACCCCACCCCAACCCTCCCCTTATCAAGGGGAGGGAGTAAGAAATTCACAAATGCTGCGAGGATTGCTATAGTTTTCTCCCTTGTTCTCCATAAAAGGGATTTAAATCCTCGGCATTTTGTTCGTGCCGCTTGTTGAAAATGCTGCAATGTCTCAGTTTAACCCTAGCCAATTAATTTCCAGTGTTTCTACAACTAAAAAAACAAAGCCGGCGGATTGTCTCGTTATTAATGAGTTTTATTTTAGTTTTGCTTCTAAATAATGTGGCTCAATCATCGCCTAAAACAGGCACTCAAATTCTTTGGGATACCTATGGAATTCCACATATTTACGGAGAGAATAGTAAAAGCCTTTTCTACGCTTTCGGGTGGGCGCAGATGCAAAGTCATGGTAATCTGATTTTGCGTCTTTACGGGCAAGCTCGCGGGCAAGCGGCCGAATTTTGGGGCGAAGATTATCTGGAATCCGATCGCTGGGTGCAAACTATGGGAATTCCTAATCGCGCTAATGCCTGGTATGAATCACAAAATCCCATTTTTCGCAACTATCTCGATGCTTTTGTTGGCGGAATGAATGCCTATGCAAAAGAACACCCAGAGGCGCTCACCGAAGAATTAAAGATAGCATTGCCTCTCAAACCGACAGATGTATTGGCACACGAGCAACGTGTCATCAATTTTACTTTTATAGTCGAGCCAGAGCGCGTTGAAAATCTCGCTGAAAATGACACCCCCAAAGGCTCTAATGGTTGGGCGATCGCTCCTTCGCGTTCTGAAAGCGGCAATGCCATGCTATTGGCAAATCCTCACCTTCCTTGGTCGGATTTATATTTATGGTACGAAGCACAATTGATTGGCCCAGAAATTAACGCTTACGGAGCGACTCTCGTCGGATTTCCTGTATTAACGATCGCCTTTAATGACAACTTGGGATGGACTCATACTGTCAACACTCACGATGGCTGGGATGCCTACGAATTGCCCCTCGCTAACGATGGCTATCGCTTCGATGGCGAAGTCCGAAAATTTGACAGAGAAGAGAAGGTTTTAAAAGTCAAAGAAAAGAATGGAAATTTGCGATCGGAATCTCTAGTCGTGCGGCGTTCTGTTCACGGGCCGATTCTCACAGAAAAACAGGGCAAAGCGATCGCCCTGCGCGTTGTCGGACTCGATAAACCAGCAGCCCTTCAGCAGTGGTGGGATATGGCACGCTCCAAGACTTTTTCTGAATTTGAAGCCGCTTTAAAGCGCTTGGAAATTCCCATGTTTACCGTCATGTATGCCGATCGTGAGGGGCATATCATGCACTTGTTTAACGGTCAAGTCCCTATACGCAAAAAAGGAGATTTTAAATACTGGTCAGGCACGATTCCAGGCAATACTTCAGAGACTTTGTGGACCAAAAATCATCCATACCCGGATTTGCCGCGCGTTGTCGATCCGCCCAGCGGTTGGTTGCAAAATACCAACGATCCTCCTTGGACGACGACGTTTCCCAGCGCGATCGCACCGGATAATTATCCCGCCTACATGGCACCGCGCGGCCCGATGGACTTGCGATCGCAGCGATCGGCAAAAATGCTCTTAGAAGATGAAAAAATCTCTTTCGATGAATTGATGCAATACAAACATTCCACTCAGGTAGAACTCGCCGATCGCCTCCTCGATGATTTAATTCCCGCCGCACGGCAAGGCAGTGCTCAAGCGCGCCGCGCTGCAGAAGTTCTGGCGACTTGGGATCGCAAAGTCGATGCCGACAGTCGCGGTGCGGTGCTGTTTGCCTTTTGGAAAAAAGCGATGGATGACGATAAGTTATTCGCTAAACCTTGGAGCGAAGATGCGCCGCTAACGACGCCAGACGGGTTGGCAAATCCTGCGGAGGCGGCGCGGGTGCTGGAAGCGACAGCAACCAAAGTTGAGGTAACTTATGGCGCGTTAGATGTGGCATGGGGGGAAGTCTTCCGATTGCCTGGGGTGGCGAATCTGCCTGCAAATGGAGCTGACGGTGCTTTGGGTGTATTTCGCTCAGTCTGGTTCGCTCCTGGGAAGGACGATCGCTTTCAAGCGGTTGCGGGTGATTCTTTTGTGGCTGCAATTGAGTTCTCGAATCCGGTGAAAGCGATGGCGCTAAACCCCACATTCCGCAGATGTGTGTGGAATTTTTTTATCAGTTGTGAAAAGTTGGAGTCAAAAAGTTTTTCCGTTTAACT
>NZ_JAUPTE010000040.1:0-60432 GCF_036701705.1 Microcoleus sp. w1-18aA5
TTACCCTATCTTTTTTGAGGCGATTTGTCTAGGATTGCCTCAGAGTCTGTTTTTCAGGCAACCTGTCACCCCGTCAGATCTGGGACACAACCAATTACTGGGTACCAAAGAAGGCCATCCCTCCCGCAGCGCTTCCAAACAAACAGCACGCACAGTTAACTGACAGTCAAGCAGTTCTACCCCAGCTTTTTCAACTTGCTTTTTGCCAATTTTTAAAATTGATTCATCGCTAAATTCAAAGGTTTTGTGACACTGAATGCAAACCAGATGATGGTGGTGGTGCAATTCGGGAAAATTCAGTTCGTAATGTTTGTGTCCTTCTGCTAATTCTAGTTCACGCAAAATTCCTATCCTTGCTAACAAATGCAGCGTTCGGTAGACAGTAGACAAGCCTATTCGTTCTCCTTGATTCTGCAAAGTCCTGTATAATTCTTCCGCACTTAAATGATTACCCTGCGGTAGATTTTGAAAGACACTCAAAATAGTTTCTCGCTGGGGAGTCAGGCGGCAGCCTCTTTGGTTGAGTTCGACTTTGAGTGAGTTAGCACTGTATAAATTCATGTCGGAAAAAATAAAAAAGTTGAACGAGGATGGTCATGGATTATCTGTTATTTATTCGTGCTATTTTTTAGATGCTCCTAAAGTATATTTTCCGTGATAATCCATATAACTCTAGACTCTCCCTTTAGTCCAGGGTAATCTGCTAGCCACCTATCCCCTTTGCTAAAAGTGGAACTGAAAAAGTTGTTTTCGGTATTTCTGCGTAATTTTTGTGAAGTTTATAGCAATGTTGCGGATAAGCATTGATAAAACAAGTCTTAGGTTCAAAGTCAGTGCAACCGCTCGCATCTTCAGCACAAGCAACGCACGGGCGCACTATAAATGTGAGGCGGTAGTCGTTAGTAAAAAAATTTCAATCACAAGGAATTGGATACAAGCGCTTGATTTGATGCACTCCTTCTGAAAATGTTACGGACAGACTCCACAAAAATAATCAAAGTGGCAATACATAAATATTAGAAAAAGACAGTCATAAACCACCGAGATACATAGCTTTAGCCCCCAACAAGAAGGTAGTGACACCCAGCAAAACTAGGTGGATGCCCAAGATGGTGGTCACTTTGTGTGCGTCTTCCCATGTGTAGCCAAAGAAAGAAGTTCTTGCTTCGAGGGTGGCTGGCCCTTTGAGGGGGTGAAAGATGCCGCCGAAGCCGAGAAAGGCTGAGCTGATTAGGTGAATCGCCCTAATGGCGAAGTACGGATCAGTCTCGACAATTTTGCCTCCCGCACCCCCGCCCAAGCCGAGTCTGGCTAGGTTTGGCAACGGGATTAAGCCTTGTTCGTACATGGGCAATTCTGAGTTAAAGCGGGAAAGCTCTAATAGGGATAGGCTCCCGCCCAGAAGACGATGAGGCCGGCGTGGGCGACGTGGATACCGAGCAAACGGCTGGAAAGGTTGATTAAGTGGGCGTTGCCGACCCACCAGGGAAATGATTTTCCTTCGGCTGGGAAGGATTTTGCCATGCTGGTCACGGCGATTTACCTCTTGAGAAAGATGCCAGGGGAGTTTTAAGCGATCGCAGATTATTGATATAGATAATCAACAATTTTAGTAGTTTAGTCAAGGGGTATTTGAGAAAAATTTTCACTGATTTGAGTTCAGGTATGTAAATCAGTAGGAAAAAACATCGTTATATCACGATTATGACTGTTTTTGGCGCTTGAGCGGAGTTTGGCTTCTTCTTAGCCAAAATAGCAGCTAAAGGAATACCTCTAAATTTATTGATAAATAATATTATTAAAGAGTATTATGGCTAGAGTATTGTTTAAGTAGGTATCCAATCCTCTCGGAAAAGACAAGGTGGAAAAAGAAATCCGGTACTTTCCTATGGACAAGCTTCTCTAAAAGTACGGTTAGAGGCAGGGCGGTTTCGTTCTCACGAAAATCGCGATTTTGTAGGGGTAGTGTCCCCGTGCCTAGCCCCCCACAGGCGATTTCACAGTTTCAGACATGGGGCTAGCCCCTACAAGAGAATGAAACCGCGCGGTCAGAGGGGGGTGTGGGATTGTTTTTTTCCGAATGAAGAGAGTTAATGCCTACTTGTTGACATATTCATATCAAACTCCAAACAACTAAGCCTGAGAGCAAATGCTCTCAGGCTTTTCTAGCGGAACTTTTAACTGCTTGTTGCATCTGGCGTGCTAGCTCAAGCAGAGGATTTTGTTTGTTCAGCTACTTGCTCGTTGTTGGGTAACTCCAGGCAATAACCAGCCCCGTATACGGTTTTGATGTACCGAGGATGGCGGGGATCGGGTTCCATCTTGGTTCTCAGGTGTCTGATGTGTACACGAATAGTTTCGATATCGTCGTCGGGGTCGTAACCCCACACTTCTTTGAGAATTTCGCTGGGAGAGACTGTCTGGCCGTGGCGCTGAAGCAAGCAGTGCAGCAACTCAAACTCTAGGTGGGTCAGTTTGACTGTCTGAGCGTACCAAACAGCTTCAAACCTTTCGGGGACAAGGGTCAGCGGGCCGTAATTCAGGATTTCGGAGTGTTTGGCCGCTTGGGGGATGCGGTCTGTGCGTCTTAGTAGAGCTCGCACTCGGGCTAGCATCTCTTCTAGTTCAAAGGGTTTGGTCAGGTAGTCGTCGGCGCCGGAGTTGAAGCCTTCTACTTTGTCTTGAGTTTGACTTAAGGCTGTCAACATCAAGACGGGAATGTCGGAGGTGCGCTCGTCACGCCGCAAACGCTGACATACGGTGAATCCGTCTACTCTAGGCAGCATGAGGTCTAGCATGATCAGGTCGGGGAGCATTTGTATGGCTAGTGCCTGACCTTTGATGCCGTCTTCTGCCTGGGTGACTTCGTAGCCAGCCATTTCTAGGTTGACTGCTACGAGTTCGGCGATCGCCGCGTCATCATCAATAACAAGTATCCGAGGCATCATTATTTATCTCACAGCTAACCGAATGGCAGATCCTACAGCCTTCTGGGGGTTCCAGGTAACTTTAACGAACAATTTTTTAATTTTAAGCTTCATTAAGGATTATAAGGTTGATTAAGAACTTTCGGGACTCTGTAAATATTCTTGTACTAATTATAAGCCCTAAGAGCGCTTATCAGAAAACTGTTTACCAAAAATCTTGCTGGGGACAGATTTTTGGTCGGAAAGAACAGCCTTAACTTTTGCAGGGTGCGCCTGGGGCTTCACAGGATCGCCCTAACGGTAGTCTGCGTTTTACATAACCCTGTTAACCGTTAACTGTAATTTTTTTAAGTTAGTTAATTTTGCTGATAAAATTTTTGTGTTTTTGGATTGGTAGGGCCTATTTTTTGGGGTATTGACGGTATTATCAAATAATATTATTATGACTATTTATAAAATAAATAAACAATGTTGGCACCCTTTAATTGTATCATATAAAAGTCAAATAATAAATCCCGCAAACTGAAAGTTTTTGGTCAATTTTTTGCGTGTGGGGCTAATTTTTTTTATCGCCCTGGAATCAGCAAAACAACCGATAAAAACAGTTGCGTACCTACTGAGGGCGAGTTTCCGATCGAGCTGGCTGAGTATTTTGGTTGGGAAGAGTTGCCTGAGAGCCTAATTTTTGGAAATAAAGACCGCCGATGGTGGCTAAGAATATGGTGTAAGCCGCCGCTTGGACGAGATAAAGTCGCTCTCTGTATCCAAACAGTGCTTTGAGAATCACTCCTGGAAATTGTCGATCGGGCAAAATTTCCGCTGCATTCCACACCAGAGGCCCTAAAATACAAGAGTGGAGTGGTGCGAGGCGATCGTAATAAAAACAAATTGCTGAATATTTGCTATTCATCTGCGACAAAATCCCAGCGGCTTGGTCAAAATGTTTGAGTGCAGATACTGCCAAACCTGCTACGATTAACAGCAACAAAATCCCCATAAACTTGAAAAACAGGCGGATATCAATTTTGACACCCCATTTGAACAGTAGCGCGCCAATGATTGCGGTCCCAGTCAAACCGCCCAAAGCACCCAAAGCAGGAGTTAAACCTTGTTGAAATTGAGCGCTGACAAATATAACTGTTTCAAAACCTTCGCGCAGTACCGCAATAAAAATTAAGCCAAATACGCCCCAGCCGGCATTGCTATTTTCTGTTAAAGCTGCTGTAACTGCTCCTTCAACTTCTGCTTTGAGAAAGCGAGCTTGCTGAGTCATCCAAATTAGCATCCAGCTTAGCATTGCGATCGCCACAATGCCCAACACGCCCTCTAATAGCTGTTTAATGACTGGTGCGTAAGGCTGCTCTGAGGTTGATAGTGCTGCGAGCAATCCATTGAAGAGAATACCCACAATACCGCTAGCACCAATGCCGGCTGCGACACCTGCATAAACCCAAGAATTGAGGTGACTTTGCTCGGCTTTTTTGAGGCAAGCTAGTACAATTCCGACAACTAAGGCGGCTTCTACGCCTTCGCGCAGGGTAATTACAAAAGTGGGTATGGCTTCACTAAAATTCATTTTTTATAATCATGGGGCATGGGCATGGGGTATTGGTCATTGGTGAGTGGAAATAACCAATAACCAATAACCCATAACAACTAACTAATGATTAAATCAACTATAATCCCGCAGCATTTTTTTCAATTCTACTTGGTGCAATTCTTCTTGCCCAATCAAATTGCGGGCATATTCTTCCAAATAAACGCTGGAGTCTGTCACAACTTCAAGTAAAGATTTATACTTTTTGAGCGCTTTTTTCTCGTGATTTAAACTTTCTTCTAACAAGTCTTTCACCGAGTGTTTGTAGGTTTCTTCGATGGGAGCAATTTTCTGACTAGGATGCCCCTCTAAACCGGTGAGAATTTCTCCTGCTTGTTGGGCGTGGATTAGAGATTCCGTGGCTTGTGCTTTAAAAAACTGCACGATGGGAATCCGGTTTGGCCCTGTCACCATTAGTGAATAGTGGGTATAGCGCACGACACCTGCCAGTTCCCATTCCATGATGGTGCATAGCAGTTCCTGGGTTTTTTTCTCGTCAAGTTCTTTCATTTGTTGTTTTAGAAGTAGAATGCCTTAGAGGGCGCTGTTTATAATATCACATTTAAGTTAAAAATGAAAAGTAAGGTGTGGATGGCGAACATTACCGGATATAGATGTTGTATGTGAGTTAGGGGTTAACTTCTAAGGTGCCAGTAGGAGCAAACACTACAGTAAATTTAGCGACTGGCGCTGCATTGTTGCTGCTAGTTTCGGGAGATTTGAGCAGATGTGGCAAAGGAGTTTCTTGGGTGTAATCCTTGGCTGGTTGATTGAGCGGCTCGAAATTGCTGATCGCCCCATCTTGACTTGTAGTGACTCGATAGACTAGATTTTGATTGAACGTAGGGCTAGTTTGCCAACTTTGATCGATGCGATCGTAGACTTTCAGAGCTAACTCATCTAGTTTTACGCTATCCGTAATTTCTGCTGTCTGATTTGTTCCATCCACCGCCTGAACTTGCTGCTGGCCTGCTGATACAGGTACAGCTTGGACAGTCTTATCTGTAGGGCTACTCGAAATAGCCGTTTCAGTAGACGTATTAGTGAAAGGTACAACCTGTGGAGACTTCTCAGGCAGCTTTTTTTGGCTGTCAACAACTAAACTGGAATTATTTGTAGTCGCAAGCGCACTGCTACTCGCAATCGCTGGTTGGACCAGCCCCTTAGCAACAGCATTATCGGGTTTTTTCCCCTCCATTGTGAAAGACTTGACGTGGGAACCGAGAAACTTTTCTTTTTGGCTGACGCGCCACATTGAGATAGGAAAAGTCACAAAGAAAAGAGTCAAAACTCCCATACTAATCCAAACTATTTTGTGCATCTCCCTGGCTGGGATCGGCTTATTTTTTGTTTCCATCATTAAACCTCGAATTATTTAAGTTAAGGGCAAATAGGGGAAGAGAGGATGCCAGGACATAGCTGTCGCAGCAACTAACAAAGCAAACATCCAGAAAAATATGGTGCGACTTTTAATCTGCTGATTTTTCCACAGCAGATGCAGAATTGGCCAACTGACAAGCCAACCGACAAGCAACATAGTTTCTTTGCCCGTGTAGCTGCCGATGTTTCCCCACAATTCATCATTAGTCTTGCTTCCCGGAATCCAACTACCGAGGTTCCAAAGCATTTCGTTTATCTCTTTGGATGTGTCCCCTAAATGGTGACTCACCATCATTGTGAAACAACCAATTGCAGCGCTAACTATTGCTGCTGCTGCCGGGCCCGAAACGCTAGGCGCAGTTGCCGAACCCTCAGCTAAACCTTTGGGAAAGTGTTTTAATTTGCTCCAAAGTTTTCCGTAAAAAGGTTCATCACCCGCATGACTTTGGCGGGATAATTGTCTGGTCATTTCACAAATCTCCTATGATAGTTGATAGTGGGTAGGGTCAGTGCCACCTTGTCCGCCCTGAGAGTCAATCGATTGAGAGTTTAGAGTTGAGAGTCGATCGATTGATAGTTGATAATTGGCCAATGCTGACTACAAAGCATGAATTTTTGCAACGCCAATTCCACTTACCATGCCACCCATTGAAAAAAACATTAGCGCCATCAAAGCTACACAGGTTGCGGTTAAAACCGGGCGATTCTGCTTTTCTAAAATTGCATCGCCGTAAGTCCACAGAATCCAGGTGCAAGCTATTGCTAATGGCAGGGTAAACAGGACGCTAAACTCGTGATATTCCATCAAAACATACTGCCCTAAAGGCGAGTTTTCTTTCAGCCAAGCCCGAGCTCCGCCAAAGTCCATGCCTGCCCGATAACGCATATAAGCCCAATTGCCGGTAGCTATGGCTAAAAAGCTCAAAATAGATGACCAAAAGGCTAATGTACGCATTTGCGGCAAGATTTTACCGGCACCCCGCAGCAAGGGGAAAGCTAAATGTCCCGTGTAAACCATCACTACCATTGCAAACATTGCGCCTAAGCCGTGAATGGTTCCCATCAATCGTTGCCAATGGCTGGGATGCAGTAGGTTGACTAAAGGTAAAAACAGAAACATACCAGCCGATAAAAAACTCAGCCCGTAGATAGAAACTTGAGCGATATCTAACTGTTTGGGAAATTCCGATGGAACTAAATCGGTAGTTGAGTCTGGGGTTGAGTGTTGCACCGCTGGCGGGCCTCCTGTAGGTTGGTCGGAAAATTAGTTGAGAATAATTGCATTAGATCTTTGATTTTCTTGAGAATGCAGCCCGTGCGGGAAAAGCCGATCGCCCATTGGCGCGAGTGATAACTGCCAACCTACTGCTAACTATATTAAGTCGCAATAATTCGCACTTTTTAGTTTCTATAACACGCAATACTTTTGCTGTGACTAGCTATCTGCTAATTTCACTGGCTGCGGTATTCAAAAACTTAATGCTATTTATTCTCAAGAGTTGAGAATAAAACCAATGAGAGATTTTCACGGAATTCTTTATATTTTTTTAATATTCTTGTTTGAGCTTGACGGTGAATACAATTGTGGAGGTGAATCTGTAAACAAATATTGATAATTCTTATCAAAAAGCTTCAATTTGGGGGTGCTAGGTAAAATATCCGAATAATTCTTCAGGATTATTTAATGTAAAATTTCTCATCCTCAAAATTCTGCCTTTGAGGCGGTAATCTATATCAAATAAGCGATCGCCCGCCACCAATCCCCCGATCGCTCGATCGCAGAAATACCCCCACAGGGGATGGTAAATTTTTGTAAAAAATAGTTGACTAAAGGGCTGGAAGTTCTCTTGTTTGGGATACATCAATGCACATACCTGATGGTTTTCTTTCACCGCCAGTAGCCGTTGCCACCGGCATAGCAAGCGCAGCAGCAATTGCAGTTGCCCTAAATCGAACCCGCGCCAGTCTTGGACTCCGACAAGCCCCAATCATGGGCTTAACCACAGCTTTCGTGTTTGCAGCCCAGATGATCAACTTTCCCGTAGCCGGCGGCACCAGCGGCCACTTGTTGGGAGGGGCGCTCGCATCCGTCGTTTTGGGGAACCCTTGGGCGGCAACTTTAGCGATGAGTACAGTTTTTATAATTCAGAGCGTCTTGTTTGCCGACGGGGGCATCACCGCCCTGGGAGCCAATATTTTTAACATGGGGCTAGTTGGCATTTGGGTGGGCTGGTGGCTGTTGCAGCCATTGCAGCAACTTTTGGGAGGTTCCAGAAATCGTTTGCCGCTAGCAGCAGGGATTGCAGCCGCCCTTAGCGTCGTGGCTGCTTCGATTTCTGTGGCGATCCAATTGGCAATTTCTGGAACAGTAGGGCTCAATATCGCATTGCCCGCAATGGTAGGCGTACATATTTTAATTGGGATTGGCGAAGGGGTAATTACAGGTGGCGTTTTAACTTATCTCGTCAAAGTGCGGCCGGATTTACTGCCGGGACAACAGCCACAATTGCAGAAATGGGTAGTGCCAGTAATCGGAGTTTTATTAATTTCCGGGGTGCTTTCACTGTTTGCTTCAAGTTGGCCTGACGGGTTAGAAGCGGTAGCCGAAAAATACGGCTTTAAAGATAAAGAAGCTGTGGCAATCGAAAATCCCACTCCTTTAGCAGATTACACAGTTAAAGGATTAGAAGAACAGCCGATTGGTACTAGCATTGCTGGACTTTTAGGGTCTGCCTTCAGCTTCGGCGCGGCTTTTGGGATTGCTCAGTTGGTGGTAAAACCTAAAGATGTCTAAACTCTCCATACCTTTTCGGTTGCGAGTGTCTCTCACAATTGTGATTGGCATGGGTTTTCTGAAGACAGGCGCTTGGCTGTGGCTGGGAATTTATGGGGCGATCGCACTTTTTTGGTCGTTTTGGCTGAGGGCTCCGGTGCGAACCCTCGCGCAACTTTTGGGAGCAGAATTGCTTTTTCTCTCCTTATTAGTCCTGCCCCAAGGTTGGGAACGCGCTAGTTTTCTGTTGCTGCGTTCCCTAATTTGCCTGCTAATTATGAACAGCTTCCTGTTAACTTTGCCACCCCACAGTTTCGGAATCGCCCTCAAAGGATTACCCCTACCAGCAGGTTTGCAAGAGATTGTACTGTTAACGGGACAATACTTGGAAATCCTGCTGACCGAAGTCAACCGCATGAAAATATCTGCCCAACTCCGGGGCTTATCGGGTACCGGAGGATGGCTGCGCTACGCCAGCGCTTCCATGATCGGAGCGCTTTATTTGCGAAGTCTCGATCGGGCAGAAAGAGTACACGCAGCCATGCTAATTCGCGGCTATCAAGGAGCTTTACCTGCTGACTCAAAATCAACACCAAAAGAGCGACTCTGGCTGACAGTAGCAATTTTAATGGCAGCCGGATTAACAATAGCTTCTTATGGTAAGTGGTAATTTAGAACGGGCAATTGGTAATTTGTAATTGATTCATTCATGCCTCTACCTTTTGCCTTCTCCCTTCCCCTCTCTGCGCCCTCTGTGTTCTCTGCGGTTAAATACTCTTAATCCTAAAATAGAGGAAAATAAAAATTGACTATACTCAAATCCGTGCCAACAATCGAAGTAGAAAACTTAGTATTCGGATATCACGATCAAAAGCCAATATTGCGGGGGATTTCTTTTACTTTGCAACCGGGAGAAAGAGTTGCTATACTCGGTCTGACAGGTGCTGGTAAAAGCACTTTGCTCGAAAACTTGATCGGATTAAAAATGCCTCAATCGGGCGAGATTAGAGTGCAGGGAAAAAAGTTGGAAGAGGCGACTTTATCGCAGGCGCGGAGGCAGATTGGATTTTGCTTTCAAGATGCTAATGACCAGCTATTTATGCCGACTATTTTAGAGGATGTCATGTTCGGGCCCCGCAATTATGGAGTGCCGCCGGGAGTTGCGCGCGATCGAGCTTTATCACTATTAGACGAATTTGGTTTAGTAGAATTCGCCAACCGTTCGGCCCACGAACTTTCGGGAGGCCAAAGAAGATTAGCAGCCTTGGCAGCAATTTTAGCATTAGAGCCGGCAATTTTAATCTTAGACGAGCCGACCAACGGACTAGATCCCTCGTGGCGGCGTCACTTGGCGTCAGTTTTGTCTCAATTGCCGATCGAGGTAATTTTGATCGCGTCCCACAATTTGAATTGGATCGGGAAAACGACTCAAAGGGCGTTAGTTTTGGCGGATGGCGAGATTAAAATTGACAGAAAAACCCAAGACTTGCTGGCAGATAAATCAACTCTAGAATATTACAATTTGCCGCCAGATTGGTAATTAACCATTGTTTATTAGTCATTACATAAAGTAGTCATAACTAACCACAAGCGATATTTCTCATGGAAAGTGGGTTGTTTGGGGCCACGGCGTTCTAGTAAACTTTAGAGTTGATCGGGAAAGAATTTCCAACTATTACTGGGTTTGCAGGCAAAAATCATGAAGGTAGCCGTATTCAGCACCAAATCTTACGATCGCACATTTCTGGAAGCAGCGAATGTCGGCGACAAACACGATTTAGTTTTTTTTGAACCGCGTCTGAACCTGGAAACCAGCGTTTTGGCTGCTGGATTTCCGGCAGTCTGCGCGTTCGTGAACGACTCCTTGGACGCGAAAACGCTGCTTAGCATTGCCGAAAAAGGCGTTCGCTTGCTGGCCCTGAGATCCGCCGGATTCAATCACGTCGATTTAGCAGCAGCGAAGGATTTAAATCTAACTCTCCTCCGCGTTCCGGCTTATTCTCCCTACGCAGTGGCCGAACACGCAGTCGCTCTGATTTTGTCCCTCAACCGCAGAATCCATCGGGCCTACAACCGCGTCCGCGAAGGCAATTTCGCCCTAGACGGCTTGTTGGGTTTTGATCTCCACGGCAAAACGGTGGGAATCGTCGGAACAGGCAGAATTGGTGCAATTACTGCCCAAATTCTGCACGGATTCGGGTGTCACCTGCTGGGATACGATGTTTACCAAAACCCGGATTGCCTCGCCCTAGGCATGGAATACGTCGCACTCCCGGAACTCTTCGCCGCTTCTGATATTGTCAGCCTCCACTGTCCGCTGATACCGGAAACTTACCATTTAATCGGTGCAGAGGCGATCAAACAAATGAAACCAGGGATGATGCTGATCAATACCAGCCGCGGTCAGTTGATTGACACTAAAGCTGTTACCAAAGGACTGAAATCTGGTATAATTGGATACCTCGGTTTAGATGTTTACGAACAAGAGACGGATCTGTTTTTTGAGGATTTGTCAAATCACGTCATTCAAGACGACGTATTTCAGCGTTTGCTGACTTTCCCCAACGTCCTGATTACCGGACACCAAGCTTTTTTCACCGAGGAAGCTTTGAAAAATATCGCCGAAACCACGATCGGCAATATCACCGACTTTGAACAAGGACGCCCTTGCCCGAATCAAATTGACCTCGCTCAAGTGAAAAAATGAGTCAAAAGACCGATTTGGCAGGGAAGGCAATTGTTTAAAATCAAGTCATATCGTTATTTTTGCTTGCAATTTGTGAAACTCTGCCTTAGTCTCATCAATTAGTCCCTGCAGCGCGGATGCTGTGCTAATTGCCGGACAATTATACTGGCAGCAATTCACAGCCTGCAATTTTACCTGACAACGGAGGAAGTATTCAATGACACAAGCTAACTTTTCGGACGAGACACAAACAATCACTGAAGTCGTGACAGTAGATCTGGTTGAGGACAAACCGGGGGTCATGACTACAGTGACAACCACAGAAACAACGGCAGGTCAGTTCCAAGATATTAAAGACCAAGTTATTACAATTTTGTCGGAACTTCCAGTCTATCTCTCTAATTTTTTTGCTGACTACCAAAAGCCCCTCATAACTGTTGGTTTAATTCTGGCAGGCGGTATTAGTATTAAGGTAATGCTGGGAGTTTTAGGTGCTCTTAATGATGTCCCTTTGGTAGCTCCAATTTTTGAGTTGATTGGCATGGGATATACGGGTTGGTTTGTTTACCGGTATCTGCTCAAGGCTTCTAATCGCCAAGAGTTGTTAACGGAAATTGATTCTTTAAAAGAACAAGTTGTAGGGAAAGATTCTTAAAGGGATGTTGAAGGAAGAGGGAAGAGGGAAGTTCGGCAACGGATTCTGTAACGGATGTCAGGAAGAAGGAAGAAAGAGGATTCTTCCCACTCTCCCCTCTCCTTATCTCCCACTCCTCCCACTCCTCCCTCTCCCACTCTCCCGCTCTCAATTTGGATGGCAAACTTGTTGCAAAGTGGCGGTAAAGTCGGGGTAGGAAATGGCAGCAGCTTCTGCCCGGTGAATGTTAGTAATACCTGTGGCGTTGAGGGCTGCGATCGCCAAACTCATCGCTATTCTGTGGTCGGTGTAGCTGTCAACATCCGCACCAGTCAAAGGAGTTCCCCCGGTAATTTCTAAACCGTCAGGTAACTCGGAAATTTGGGCTCCCATGCGGTTGAGTTCGGCAGCGGTCACGGCCAGCCGATCGCTCTCTTTGACTCGCAACTCGGCCGCATCTCGAATTATTGTAGTACCCGACGCAAAGATCGCCGCTACTGCCAAAATCGGGATTTCGTCAATCAGTCGGGGAATTAAGTCGCCCGCAATGGTGCATCCCCGCAATTGGCCGGAACTGCGAACCAAAATATCCGCTACAGGTTCTCCGGCGGCCTCTCGCTGATTTTGCAGTTCAATATCGGCCCCCATCATTTCCAAAGCTTCCAAAATGCCTGTACGAGTTGGGTTGACGCCGACATTTTCGACTACGAGTTCCGAACCCGGGACGATCGCCCCTGCAACTAGCCAAAATGCCGCCGAACTAATATCTCCCGGTACAATCACATTCTGCCCTTGCAGTTGTGTCGGCCCAGTAACTGTCACGCTACAAGTTTCTGGATCGACGCTCAATTGGGCTCCAAACGCTCGCAGCATCCGTTCGCTGTGATCCCGCGACAGAGCGGGTTCTGTGACTGTAGTTTCTCCCTCCGCCATCAAACCGGCGAGCAAAATGCAAGATTTAACTTGAGCCGAGGCGATCGGAGAATGGTAGTGAATTGGTTTTAACTGCTGTCCGAGTATCGCTAAGGGAGCTAAAGAATTACTTTTTCGACCCCAAATTTGCGATCCCATAAGTTGCAGCGGTTTAATGACGCGCGACATCGGGCGCGATCGCAGAGAACTGTCACCCGTTACCGCAAAAAAACGCCCCGGATGAGACGCTAAAATTCCCAACATTAGCCGCATCGTTGTGCCGGAATTGCCAGCGTCCAAGACTTCTACAGGCTCCTCTAACTCGCCAATTCCGACGCCCGTGACTGTCACCCGTTCCGCGTTGAGTTCAGAAACTTTGGCTCCCAGGAGCGAGAAACATTTAGCCGTGCTGCGGGGGTCTTCCCCTAGGAGTAGTCCCTCAATAGTAGTTTCACCTTGGGCGATCGCACCCAACATCAAAGCTCGGTGAGAAATTGACTTATCGCCCGGAACTCGAATCCTCCCCACCAGCGACAAGCCCGAGGTCGGTTTTTGAATGCTTAAAGTTTGGCTTTTGTCAAGAAGCGTAGTAGTTATAATGTCAGCTTGCATTGAGATAAACTAGGATTGGATGGCGTTAGCTATCCTACCTTTTTCTCAGTCCTAAGTCAGTCGTCTTTTGTACGGCCTGCGGGTTTTTTCCCAATGTGTCCGGTTAACTTAAAGCCTGATTAAACTCGCCCAGAGACTCTGCTGTCAGTTATCGAGGACACAGGAGTGCGGAGGCAACGGCACGGATTTCACTTTAATTTCACATTAATTTCACAAATATTATCCGTGTATATGCTTAGATTTCATCTCCTGCTGTGAGTTATCGACCAGATGATTGAATTGTGACTAAACAATTTTCGATTTTCGATTGCCAGTTGTAGATTTTTCATTTTTTTAAGCAAAAGCTCCGGAATTTGGAACCCAGCTAATCTAAAATCTAAAATCTAAAGCTTAAAATCTCAAATCTCAAACCCCCCGATCCACAACAACTCCTACACTTTTGTTTATGCTGACGCATCACCGCAAGCCTGTAAGTTTATCGCTGGTATCCACAGATTTACCATTGTGGTCAGTTGTTGAAACCGCTGGTACGCTTTATCAAAAAGACCGCGATCGCTTTCACTTGTTGTTGCACGAACCAGCCATCCTCGATCGCCAATTTTCTGACGACTCCGACGCATCTGCCGAGCAAGTTACAATCTTACCCCCAACTACAAAACCCCGGTTGCTCTGGCTAGAAGTTTCCCCTTATCGAGTCATTATGACCATGCAAGGAAACGGCAAATACAGTTACCGCCACTGCTGGGAACGAGGAATGTACGGCCTGAGCCGTTATTGGCTTCAGGGCGAATCGCTGGCCACTCCCGAACAGTTGCGACTCCGCAACTTCACTCGCAACTTGACGCTGACAGGAAAGCCGGAACCGGATCACTTGCGGTTAGAATACGAGTTGTGGTCGGAGAAAGTACAACTCGGTCGCTATATTTTGAATCTAGAAATTCATCACTAAATTGGGTAATTGCAAAGGGGTAGATAGTAGGTGAAGGCGACGCATTCCTCAAATTCATTCACCCGCTGTGCGTTGTTGGAGTTTGCGTGGCCATCTCGCAAATCAAAACTCTTAGCCTTTAGCGATCGCCCTTACAATAATTAATCAGTTTGCTAGTCAAAGCGTCTTGATTTGCGGCTGCTTGATTCGCCTGTTGGCCGGCTCTAATAATATCTGCTTGAGCGGTTTGGATTTGCTCTCGACCTTCTATACTTGTAGAAGCGAGATTTCCAGCCTGAAGACTTTTGCTTATGTCGCCGAGTGCTTGACTAATTTCCTGGAATGATTTAACCGATGGCTGCTGAATTTCTTTGAGGGTTGAATCTGTTATTCGCAGATCCTCAAGTTCATTCGCTATCAGGTTCAAATTTTTAGCTAAATTGTCGGTCGTTGCAGCATCGTTGCTGTCTTTATCAACCTCAAGGAGAGCGTTGCCTTTGTTGACAATTTCAGTAAATTTAGTACACTGGACAGCTCGGCTATCGCTGCAACTAATCGTCAGCGTACAGCAAGCAACAACTATCAACAGGATGGCAATCTGTTTGCGAAAAAAGTACATGAACCCTCGGTTGCAAAAAAAGTAGATTCTGGGATTTTGTCGTAGAGTGCGTCACTCGATTTTCGATTTTCGATTTACTTGCGACATTGAATCAAAGGAGCTGGAACTTTGGTCTAAAATTAGGGATTGTCCACAAGGCGAGTGTACGCGGCACAGTATCCGTTTTTGGGTGTGTCAGCGGGCCGATCGATATATCGACTGTCGAAAAACTTTCGCGACATTCAGACACGCTCTACTAAGCTAAACTACGTACCTGTTTAGGAACTATGGTCAAAAACAGCAATAACCTAAAGAAGGGAAGCATTTGGGGATATCTTACCCTGCTTTTGCCTATTTCCTTGACGGCGGTTGCCAGTTTCGAGTCGGGAAGGATGTTTTGGGCGATCGCCACCACTGCGGGCATTGCTTGGGCTTACAAACTCTACCACCAGCAGCAAAAACATAAACTCGCTCATTTAGACTCGGTTTTCTATAAGTTGATCAAGGAAAATCAAGGGCGAGTTACGGCTTTGGATTTGGCGATGAATGCGAAACTCCCCGGCGAAAAGGTTCAAGAGTATCTCGACGAACGAGCTTCTGAGTTTGCCGCAGATTTTGAAGTGACGGAACAAGGCGGAATTTTGTATTATTTTCAAATAGCTCCACCTGTCAATCAAAGCGAAACAGCTAATGCGGGAATAGCTGTTCAAGAGCCTCCCACAAATCGGGAAAAAGCACAAGATAAAAAACCAAATTTATTCCCCATAGCTTCAACCAAGACTCCTCAAAAGCCCAAAATCTCTTTTACCCAGACGGAACTCTCCCGCAGGTTCAAAGTTCACGCAACTACGATCGGCAAGTGGAAACTTAAGCCGGAGTTTGCTCAGTGGAGTCGCGAAAAAGACCCGGAGGATCTCGCCTGGGAATATTCTACAGAAAACAAGCGATTTTATCCCAAAGATTGAGTGCCTCCGGTATTTGCCAAAATATCTCAAGAAACCCGGTTTATACGATGCTCTGCAGTTGGTAACGAATAATTTGGCAACAAACCGGGTTTCTGAGACTTGAGCGCGTGTTGGACTGATTTTACTGCGGTTGACTGAAAGCATCCAGGATACACGCCCCCGGATTCATTCCTTCGCAGACTCAGGACCGAGAAATAAAAAAACTGTATCCGATGAAACTTGCCCCCCGAATTTATCCGTGGGGTCAATGCTTCAAATCTAAAATCTAAAATCTAAAATCTAAAATCTAAAATCTAAAATCGATTGACCGATCGACCTGTTTAGGTTACTTTAAGTAAAATCATGTATTGTTGAGTTTGCCAAATAAAAATCGGTAAATTCGATCGTCCTATCTCTGACTTTTTTCTCCTATGTCCAAAACAACCTTGCGAGTAGTCGCCCGCCTCGTCGCGTTTCCCGACAAAGTAGCAGAACTTAAATCTCTGCTGCTGAGCGTTATAGAACCAACTCGCAAAGAAAAAGGCTGCATCAAATACGAGCTCCTGCAAAATCAAGCCGACCCCACAGATTTTACGTTTGTTGAAGAGTGGGAAAGTGCAGATTTGCTCGAACTACATCTCGGTTCAACTCACATTCAAGACGCCGTACAGAAATTAGACGGTTTGGCCGTTGGGCCTCCAGATATCCGTCGCTATGAATTGCTAGCTTAATCGGGTTTTTATAGCAATTTGATTAAGGTTTTTGAATTAGCTTCGACCCCCCTAGCCCTCCTGAGTAAGGGGGGGGACAAGAGTGAAAGTTAAAATTTTACTAACTTGGGAAATTTTTATGACATTAGCAACAATAAAACAGTTATTTATTTATCCCATTAAAGGGCTGACACCGCAAGAAATGTCGGAGTTTGCTTTAACAGCAGGACACGGAATTAAGGGCGATCGAGCTTTTGCCTTAATGTTTGCAGATAATCTGGAAGCTGCAAAGATGCCCGCCCAAAATGTCCCTTGGATGAGCAAAAAAAATTTTGCTGTCCAAAACGATTGGCCTTTGTTAGCAGCTTTAGAATGTGATTATCAACCGGAAACGGCCGTTTTAACAGTCAAGCGTGAAGGAGTTGCAGTGTTATCCGCAGAAACAAACACAGCAGCGGGGCGCGATCGCATCGGCAGTTTTTTCACAGAATATCTAGCCGCAATTGAACCCACAAAAGAAGCGAGACACCCGCAGTTTGCACCTTTGCACTTAGTCGGCGACACCAGTGGCGAAACTCGTTATCCCGATCGAGAACCAGTACACATTTCTTTACTCAGTCAAGCCACATTAGACCAATTAACGGAAATTGCTGTTCAAAACATTGACGTGGGCCGATTTCGCCCGAACATTGTGCTAGAAGGTATGGCAGCTTGGTCAGAATTTGAGTTGATCGGAAAACAGTTTCAATTAGGAACGGCGCGCATAGAAGTTACAGCACGAATCGGTCGCTGTGTCAATATAGAAGTGAATCCAGAAACAGGCGATCGGGATATTTCCTTACTCAGTTTACTGCAACAGGAATTCGGTCACGCGCAAACTGGAGTTTTAGCCAAAATTATTAACAGCGGCACAGTTAAAATTGGCGATGTTTTGCATCCCTAGAATAATCAGTTGATGCGTTGTTATATATCCGAAGCCTTTAGAGGCGTGCCCTAGTCCACAATCCGAACCAACAGGAGACAATATTAACACAAAACCCGCCCCAAGCTAGCGACTCCTTATGCTTCCGGCACCCTCACCTTATTACCAATTAAATTCAGAAAACTCGTTCCAAAATGTTGAATCTCCAAAAAGTTAGCATAGGAAGGAGTTGACTTGTAAACTCTAAAAGTCCGCATAATTCCTAAAGTCGCGGCACTTTCTAGCGGGCCGATAAAGCTAGTATCTCTATCCAAAAAATGAGACTGCTTAGCCCAATGTGCCATTTGTTCCGCATTCAAAAAATAGCAGCCGGAATGAGGATTCAAAGCCCGCTCAAAAGCGACTGTTTGTTCCATGATTTTTCCCATTAACTGCCGCTGCTCCTCTACATTTTGAAACGGAGAAGTCGCTGAGTCTGCTAAATCACCATCAACATATGCTTTAAAAACCGCGCCTTTAGGCGCTATTTCATAGCGATTAGGTTGCAGCAAATTCCCATTTCCTCCGTGATGCGTAAACCACTTTAATTTACTAAAAAACCACGGATCATGCAGAACTAAATCATCTTCCAAATAACAGAAATAATCGTATTTGTTAAGGCACGCTCGCAAAACTGCTTGACACTCAAACCCCAACAGCAGCGGTTCGCATTTAGTAGCGTGGTGCATAAAACATCTGGGCTGCACTGGCAGTTGAGGCAAC
The DNA here is from genome assembly GCF_036701705.1 of Microcoleus sp. w1-18aA5. Taxonomy (NCBI): domain Bacteria; kingdom Bacillati; phylum Cyanobacteriota; class Cyanophyceae; order Oscillatoriales; family Microcoleaceae; genus Microcoleus; species Microcoleus sp. w1-18aA5. The sequence continues at coordinate 18,386 of NZ_JAUPTE010000040.1, forward strand.
AGATGATAACCTTGAGTAGTGCAAACAACAATGTCAATTTCGTGCTGTTGAGATTGATTTGCTGGGATAGTTGCACATTCGCTAATGTCAATCATGGACTGAGATTTGCCGTACAAGGCTTGCAGCGATGTCACGCAAGCGGTTAAAGCATTTAGTCGGGGCTGCGGATCATTTCGCTGGGAAGCGTGTTTCCCGTCGCCGCTGGGATTGTAAAAGTGAGCAATAGTGAATAGAATTCGCATTGGTGTGGAGTAACAATTAGAAATTAAACAATAAAACAGAACGATCGCACAATAACCCTATAAATCTTACCGCACTTAGTCACCAAATAACTCCGGCAGGCGATCGCGCAACTCAGAATTTAAACGTGGCAACTCGTCCCGCATTTGTAAGTACCAATCTCGCCGCTGCCGGTAGTGCCCACGCAGCAAGCGGTTGTCCCGCACCCATTCGTAAGCATTCGCGGCTATTTTCCGGCGCATAGAAGTGTCTGAAATCAGCGAATTTAGTTTGGTTTCAAACTCTTTTTCATATCTATAAATCAATCCGGTTTCACCTTCGACAATCGAATGTTCGTAAACAGTGGGACTCGCCAGCACCGCTACTCCCCGCGCTGCACATTCAATAAACTTTAAGTCGGATTTCGTTTCGTTAACCGGGTTGGAAACGAGCGGCAGCAAAGCTATATCGCAACTGTACATTATTTCTTGATACCGTTCGTAACTGCAAAATGGTTCAAATTCTTTTTGCTGTATTTTCAAGGATTCAAAAAATCTGCGGTCGTGGATTACTTTAACTTTAATCCGGTGCTTGTGTGCGACTAAAACTCGATTTAGCGCTGCCATAATCGGCTGCCAATCTTTTTCGCGGTTGAGTGCACCAAAAAAAATTGTGACTGTATCTTCTGCCGAATAAATTCGTGGCGGGGGTAAATAGGCTAATTGATTGGGAAATACAGCAACATTGTGATTGTAAGACCGCAAAATTTTTGCTAGCGGTTCCGTAGAAGTTTGCACGCAGTGACAGCCGCGATAGCTAAGGTAGTTATTGTCGGCGTATTCGCGGCGACGGATGGGATTGTCGTCAATTTCAGCTACTATTAAATAGCCTTGTTGCAACAGTTCTTTGAGTTGAGGAATATAGCCGGGATATTGCATAATTGTCCGCTGCCAAATGAAGACTTTTTCTTCTTCCGGCAGGGGGGGAATTAATCCTGCTGTTTTCACGCCGGATACGGTGCGGACACCGGGAATTGTAGCGCTAAATTTGTCCGGTTCCAAAACTCGCACACGATCGCACCCTGTAGGAGCCATAATGATAGTCTGAATCAGCAGTCTGCGCGCAGGTGCGGTAGATTTGGTCGATCGCACGATATAATGTTCAGCACCGGTTTCCGTAGCAAAACTGCTCGATGTTAGCTCTAAAGCCTTTACCATTGGATGCAGTAATTCCTGAAAGTGGACAAAATTTTCGGTTTTGTGTCCCTTTCCTTGGAATTCGTAAACCTGCAATCCGGCTTGAGCAAATAGTGATTTAATACTTTCTAGGGTAAACCAGTGCTGCATCTTGTTGTCGGGATTCTCCCACTGTCCCCGCAACAGATTGACAATCCGCCGCCAGTATTGAACATTAGGGATTCTAGCGAGAATTTGCCCCTCTGGATTCAGCAAAACACTGTACTGCTTGAGGACTTCCCAGGGATTTTTGAGGTAGGGTAGCAAGTCACCAAAAACCAAACAATCCACGGTTCCTGGGGCGATGTCGAGACTTTCGAGGGCAATTTCTTCAATATCGGCTACCGTCACCCAGTTTAGCCGATCGACTGCTATTTTAGCTTTTTCTCGATCGCATTCAATGCCAATATACTGACAATGGGGATTGATCAGCTTGTACTGTTCGCCCGTCGATCCCGTACCGCAGCCAATTTCAACAATGACTTTAGCATCCGGCGGTAGCAGCTTCAAGAAGTCGTGGTTGGCGCGATCGATCACTTTGTCTAAAATTCCTGATTAGTTGATCGTAAAATAAAACAGAGCAACCCATGCCGACAGACAACCAGCCGAAGGTTAGCATTGCGATGCCAGTATACAATGGCGATCGGCACATTTGTCAAGCCTTAAATTCTCACTTGCGAACTTTTTTTCTTTTCTATTCTCTTGGTCTGGGTTAAGAGCGTTTCCTTTAAATCTTATTCACCAATCCTACAAGGATTGCTATATTTGAGCATACTAAGTATGGAAGACCCGTTTTTGGATACTTAAACTAATATTTAAGGACAGTAAGTACGAAACCGCCTATTTTTTTATTTTTTAGCAAGCCCCAACACTTCTGTCTCCCATCTCATCACTTCAAACCTAATAATAAGGCGATTCCGCCGATCGCACCAACTACCCCCAAAACAGCCCGAATGCTGACTTTTTCGCCCGCCAGCACGGCTAAAGGCAGTATAAATAGGGGACTGGTAGAACTGAGTGTTTGAGCGATTGCTGCGGGTGCATATTTCAGCGAAGTCTGTTGCAGGAAAATTCCGAGATAGGTTCCTAAAAAAGCTGCCATAATTATGGCAGCTAATATTTTGGAGGATTTTAATTGTTTGAAACTGTCAAGGTTTGTTGGCTTCAAAAAGCACAGCATGGCTGCCATACCACCGCTCAAACGCAAGGCCGCCGTCCACAGGGGATCAATATCTATTTGAGTGAAGGCGGCGCGGGATAAAATTGCTCCAACGGCGTGGGATGTTTGTCCTAATAAACTAATACCTAATCCCTGCCAAAGATGTTTTGATGATAAGGTTGTTTCGGCTGTTCGTTCGGCAATTACCCAAGCTACGCCGCAGATTGTTAAAAGAATGCCAGTACAAGCAATGGGCGATAATTTTTCTTGCAAAAATATTAAGCCCAATAAAGCTGTTAAAGGGGGAGATAGGGTTTCTAAAAGCAGCGTTCGCCTCGCGCCTAAATATTTTAATACGATAAAGAAAGCGGTGTCTCCGATGCCAATTCCTAGGCCGCCGCTAATCAGCAGCATTGCTAAAATATTAGGGTTGATTGCGGGTAAAGATTTTCCTAAAATTAGTACAGTGGCAAGGAGCATGAAAAGGGCGATCGCACCTTTGAGCAAGTTTAGCACCACTGCTGGGATTTGCTGTCCTACTCGCTGCCAGATGGTGGAAGATAGAGCCCAGACAAATGCAGCGCCTAAAGCGGCTATTTCACCCATAAAATTTGTTGACTGTTAACGGTTGACTGTTGACTGTTGTGACCAATTCCCGATGCCCGATGCCCGATGCCCGATGCCCGATGCCCGATGCCCGATGCCCGATGCCCGATGCCCAATGCCCGATGCCCAATATAAATTTAGGGTTCCAGACTTATCATCTGGAACCCTAAATTTATTAAGCTTTTCTAGCAGTGGGCGGGGAGAGAATCGAACTCTCATACCTTTCGGTGTCAGATTTTGAGTCTGATGCGTCTACCAATTTCGCCACCCGCCCTTTTTCGTTTCACCATCATAACACACCGATCGATTTCCTGCAAGCAAAGATTCATAATCTTTTGAACTTGCCCAGCGATCGATCTCTCTGGCGCGCAATACTGGTACAGGATGGGACAACTGAGCCGTCTGAGCTTGTTTGAGCATATCTCCCAGTTGAGTGCTGCTGAGGTCGTCGTAGGATCGCGCCTGCGCCAAAAACGCATCGACATTCAGTTTGGGAGCTAAAGTCGGCGAACCTCCGGCCAGTTTCATCAACAGTGATGCTACCACTCTTGGGTCTTGAGTCGCGAGCAAGGCGGCGCGATCGCACGTAAATTCCGCACACCGCAACCATTCCAACATTTGTGCCTGCAAACCCTGCGCCAGCACGGCTCCCACAGGCGAAATTTGGCCGGCGGCCAACACAATTAAATTAGCCAGAGTCAGGTAAACTCCGTGCTCGCACTTCAAATGCCCCAACTCATGAGCAATTACTGCCTTAACTTCCTCGTCTGTGAGCAAATCAATCAGAGAAGTGTGCATCACCACAAAAGGCTGTTTTCCCCGCATCGCAAAGGTGTAAGCATTTGGCATCGGATGCTGGCGGACATAAAGCTGCGGCACCTCCAAATCCAGAGTTTTGCAGGCATCCACTAGCAATTGATGCAGGTGCGGCAATTGATTTTCGCCGACTTGGACGCTGGAAGCCAGATTTTCCAGCATAAAAAACTGTTCGCCAAGTTGTCCCAGCAACTGCCGCACGATCAAATCCAGGCCGGGCAGTTGTTTGAGAGTGCTGGTAGCTTCCAAGTCTAGCGGGTGGCGAAACTGGTCTGCTTTCAAACCAATGAGCGGTATGTTCGACATTTTAGTTATTAGTCAGTTGTCAGTTGTCAGTTGGCAGTTGGCGGTTGGTAGTTGGTAGTTGTCATTCATCTTAATGACTAGCGAAGAATTGCTAACGAAGAAACACAAGACTGACGCAAAAAGGGTTTGACACACTACCACTGCCAACTGACTACTGCCAACTGACTACTGACTACTTTAAACCCGATCGCACGGGATTGACAGGAGCCTCAGCAGTCGCCGGGTCTGTACCCTCTTTGACCCGCCGCAAGTTAGCTCCCAATTTTTGCAGTTTCACCTCTAACTGCTCATAGCCGCGGTCTAAGTGCTGCAAGCTGCTGATAGTGGTGACACCATCGGCTGCAAGTCCCGCTAACACTAACGCCGCCGAAGCCCGCAAATCTGTTGCCACTACCGGCGCACCCGACAGCCGCGACACTCCGCGCACAATCGCTACATTGCCTTTAAGGCGAATGTCCGCGCCCATGCGGTTGAGCTCTGCTACGTGGCGCAAGCGGTTCTCAAACACGGTTTCTTTGATCAAGCTGTCCCCTTCGCTCAGCGTCAGCAAAGCCATAAACTGAGCTTGCATATCTGTGGGGAAACCGGGATAAGGCAGAGTTTCGATGTCTGTGGCCGAGTGAGTTTGGCCGGGAACTATCCGCAAAATGTCGGGGGATTCTGCAATAATTTTCGCCCCAATTGTCTTTAATTTGGCAATGACTGCGGTCAGGTGGTCGGGAATTATCGGCGACAAACTGATTTCCGAGTGAGTGATGGCTCCGGCTACTAAAAATGTCCCGGCTTCAATGCGATCGGGAATAATTGAATAGTCTACCGCGTGCAGCTTAGGAACTCCCGAAATGACGATCGTATTCGTGCCGGCGCCTTGAATTTTTGCTCCCATGGCGCGGCAGAAATTCGCCAAATCTGCGACTTCCGGCTCTTGAGCTGCATTTTCAATCACGGTTTCTCCTTCAGCCAGAGTCGCCGCCATCATCAAAGTTTCTGTTGCGCCGACGCTGGGGTAGTCCAAATAAATTTTGGCTCCTTTCAGGCGGCGATTTGGCCCTTTGACGTAAGCGTGAACCGTGCCGTGGTCGATGTGGACTTCGGCACCGAGGGCTTGCAGACCACGAACGTGGAGTTCAACGGGTCGGGCACCGATGGCGCACCCACCGGGCAAGGGTACTTTGGCAAATCCTAAACGCGCTAGCAGCGGGCCGATGATGAAGAAGCTCGCCCGCAGTTGGCTGACTAATTCGTAGGGGGCTTGAGCGTCTATGAGGTTGCTGGCGTTGATGTCTAAAACGTCCCCATTCTGCTGTAATTTGACTCCTACAGCCGAGAGAATTTGCCCCATCCGGGCGACATCGACTAGACCGGGAACGTTGCGGAGGCGGCAATCCTCTGGGCAGAGCAAGGCTCCTGCCATGACGACTAAGGCCGAGTTTTTGGCGCCGCTGATTTTGACGTGTCCTTTAAGGGGCTGGCGGCCCCAAATTTGCAATACTTGTTCGTCGCTTTCAGGTGAAGCTGGCAGGTTAGATGAGTTCTGAGCTGGTGTAATGGGTTTGCCCTCCATAATGCGCTTCGTTACTTTATACATTATTAATTTTGGTTCGATTTTACCGGAAAGTTTTTATATGTCTAGGGGTAACATTAGGAATTCTTGGCATTATATTTGCCAACCTTCAGTCGGGGCAAGGCTTTCAGGTTTACCCGCACAAATATTGTCCATCTAGTCTCATGAAGTTATCTGTATCAAAATTTACGTTCATTTGTAGCGCTCGCTCGGATCTCAGATGTTGTAACTTTGTCAACGATCTTTTTAAGTAAAAGCGGACCCGGTTGTTGACAAAGGTGTAAGATATCGGTTCGATCGACAATGCCAGAAAGTTAACACATTGTCGATCGCCCCATTGCCTGTGCTACCCTGTGACAACAACCTAGAGCCAAAGCTACTCCTAGCATATGGTTCACATTAAACGGATCGAACTGACTAACTTTAAATCTTTTGGCGGCACGACGGCCATTCCCGTGCTGCCCGGTTTTACTGTGGTTTCCGGGCCCAACGGTTCTGGGAAGTCCAACATCCTCGACGCTTTGCTGTTTTGTCTCGGACTTTCGAGTTCTAAGGGAATGCGGGCTGAACGTTTGCCGGATTTGGTGAATAGCGCCCAAAACAAACGCGGTACGATCGAAGCTAGTGTGACTGCGACTTTTGCGCTGGAAGATGTGGGGGAGGAATGGTTCGCGCGGGATGAAGATGAGGATGAAAATGCAGCAGATGAGTTATCTGTTGCAGCAAAGGAAGTCGAAGGGATAGAAATTGTCGAAACTCAAGACAACAACGGACAATCATCTGCCAATCGAAAATCCAAAATCCAAAATCCAAAATCGGATGAGTTATCTGTTGAAGCAGAGGAAGTCGAAGGGATAGAAACTGCCGAAACTCAAGACAACAACGGACAATCATCTCCTCTCAATCAAGAATCGCCTCTATCTGTTGAAGAAGTCGAAGGGATAGAAATTACCGCAACTCAAGACAACAACGGACAATCATCTCCTGTCAATCGAAAATCCAAAATCCAAAATCCAAAATCGGATGAGTTATCTGTTGAAGACGTAGAAGAGATTGAAATCGCAGCAACTCAAGACAACAACGGACAACTACTCGCTACTAATAAAAAATCCAAAATCCAAAATCCAAAACCGGATGAGTGGAGTGTGACGCGCAAACTTCGGGTAACTCGCCAAGGTACTTACACTTCAACTTATTACATTAACGGTCAACCTTGCACGCTGACTCAACTTCACGAACAACTCAACCGCTTGCGAATTTATCCCGAAGGCTATAACGTCGTGCTACAAGGAGACGTTACCAGCATTATTTCGATGAATTCTAAGGAACGCAGAGAAATCATTGACGAATTGGCTGGGGTGGCTCAGTTCGATCGCAAAATCTCTTTAGCTAGGCAGAAGTTGGATGAAGTTAAAGAGGTGGAAGAACGCAGCAGTATTGTAGAAAAAGAGCTGATTTCTCAGCGCGATAGACTTGCTTCCGATCGCACAAAAGCGGAAAAATATCAAAAATTGCGGGCGGAATTTCAAGAAAAGTCACAGTGGGAAATTGTGCTGAAATTCCGCCAGTTGCAAAAGCAAGAATGGAAACTGCGCGAACAAATCGAAGCGGGCGATCGCACTTCTGCATCTCTCACGGAACAACTGCAAGCAATTAGCACCCAAATTCAAGAAGCAACGGCGGAACTTGACGCGCTGAATGCCCGCGTTAAAGCTTTGGGAGAGTCGGAATTGTTGGCTTTGCAAGCGACGATTGCCACTCAGGAAGCGGAAAGGCGGCAACTGCAAAACCGCAAACAGGATTTGGAAAAAACTGCTGGGCAGATGGCGGCTAATATAGCACAAACCGAGGAAGAGGTTCGCCAATTCCGGCAAAGTTGGGAGCAAATTGAGATTGAAATATCTTATGTTAAGTCTCAAATAGGAAATTTGCAGGAACAGCGAGATGCAGCCCAGCAAAGTTTAGATGAAAGTCGGGAAGTTGCCAATGCGATCGCCTCGACGGCCGAAGTTTGGGTGCAGCAGCAAACGGAACTGCACCGCCAAATCGAAACAATTCAACAAACTTTGGAACCGCAGCGTACAGAACAAGCTACCATTGGCGAAAGAGCCGATCGCCTGCAAAGTCAAATTCAAGAACAAAACCAATCGTTGCAAGTATTGGAACAGGAAATTGCCGCGAAAAAAGAGCAGCAATCCCGCCTTGGGGAAACCAAAGGTGTGGCATCTTTGCAAGTAGAATCGCTGAATCAGATTTTAGTCGAAGCCGAACAAGAATTGCAACTGCAACAGGAAACTCAAACTCGTTTGTTGGAAGAACAGCGGGAAAGACAGCGCAAATTAGACAAACTAGAAGTGCAGTTTCAAGCACTGCAAGAAGCGACGGGAACATTTACTGCAAAAATTGTCGTGCAAAGCGGAATTGGCGGAGTTTGCGGCTTGGTGGCTCAACTCGGCAGGGTAGAACCGCGCTATCAGTTGGCGCTGGAAATTGCGGCGGGCGGGCGCATGGGAAATATGGTGGTGGAAGATGACAGCGTGGCTGCTGCTGCGATCGAATTGTTGAAACAAAAACGGGCGGGAAGGATGACGTTTTTGCCTTTGAATAAGATTAGGGGCGGCAGGTATTCGGTGAATGAAAATTTGCGGCGCGCGGCTGGGTTTGTGGATGCGGCTGTTAATTTGATTGACTGCGATTCGCGGTATCAGGAGATTTTTGCTTACGTTTTTGGCAGTACGGTTGTGTTTAGCAACCTCAGTGACGCCCGCCGCTATTTGGGACAGTACCGGATTGTCACTTTGGACGGGGAAATTTTGGAAACTAGCGGGGCGATGACTGGGGGAAGTTCTAGTAACAGATCTACCTTGCATTTTGGCACGGTTGAGGCTAGTGAGGCTGCTAGTGAAGCGCGGACGATCGCATCTCTGCAAGAAAGGTTGGAGGAAATTGAGCGGATTTTGGAACGGTGCAAAATTGCGATCGATCGCGCGTCTGTTGCAGTCAAAACTCGCAGCCAAGAATTGATGGAAGCAAAACAGAATTTGCGCGAACATCAGTTGCGCTTGGAACAGTTGGATTCAGAAATTAAGAATTTGCAAGCGCAACAGGAACAAGTGCGATCGCAAATTGCGAAAAATACACAGGAATTAACTAATTCGCGATCGAGATTGCAGTTGCTGGAACGAGAATTGCCCGCACAGGAAACTCAATTGCAGCAGTACCGCCAAACTTTGGCGCAGTTGGAAGAGTCGAACAGTCACAGCGAATGGCAGCAAATGCAATCGAGTTTGCGCGCTCTAGAAGCGCAACTGCAAGAGCGAGAATTGGCTCTGAGAAACGTCCAGCAGCGCCTTGTAGACTTGGAAAATCAATTTGGGCGTTTGGAAGACAAAATTAAGGAAGGCAGTGAGAAGTTGCAGGAATGGCAAGTGCAGCAAAACGCGGGGGCGGATGCGATCGATCGCATTGTTTCGCAGCAGTTAGAACTCGATCGGCAAATTGCGGAAGCTAAGGCGGCTTTGGGGGAAATTGAGGAAAAATTGGGCGTGCAGAAGGGAGAGCGCGATCGCGCGGAATCTCAACTGCGAGAACAGCATTTAGCCAAACAGCAGTTACAATGGCAGTTGCAAAAACTCCACGAAACCCAACAAGAACGCCGGGAACAATTGAGCGCAATCCGCACTCTATTGGAAGCGCAGCGGGCGGAAATGCCCGATCCCGTGCCGTCGATTCCTGAAAATGTCGAGAAAGCCAATTTGACGGAATTGCAGCAGGAAGTAAAGGCGATCGCCAAACGCATTCAAGCTTTAGAACCTGTCAATATGCTAGCCTTGGAAGAGTACAACCGCACTCAAGAACGCCTTCAAGAATTAAGTCAAAAATTGACGACATTGGAAGGAGAACGCACTGAACTGCTGTTGAGAATCGAAAACTTTACCACACTCAGGCGGCGCGCTTTTAAAGAAGCTTTCGACGCGGTTAACGAGAACTTCCAGACTATCTTTGCGGAACTTTCCGAAGGCGATGGCTATCTCCAGCTAGATGACCAGGAAGACCCCTTCAGCAGTGGCTTGAATTTGGTGGCACACCCGAAGGGCAAACCCGTACAGCGGCTGGCTTCCATGTCGGGAGGCGAAAAGTCCTTGACGGCGCTGAGTTTTATTTTTGCGCTGCAACGCTACCGCCCGTCTACGTTCTACGCTTTTGATGAAGTGGATATGTTTCTGGATGGGGCAAATGTGGAGCGATTAGCTAGAATGATAAAACGACAGTCTGAACAAGCCCAGTTTATTGTTGTGAGTTTGCGGCGACCTATGATTCAATCGGCTGAGCGTACAATTGGCGTTACTCAAGCACGGGGAGCTTATACTCAAGTCATCGGACTGAAGTTGTAGTCCCGGAGTTTATGTTAACGCTCGTGTTGAGTGATATATGTACTTAATAAATCAGGATTAAAGTTAGAATGACATCCGAACAAATCTGCCAACGCTCCGATATTCTAGGCACTCAAGTCATCACCCGCGACAGAGGTAAACGCTTGGGGGTGGTTAGTCAATTGTGGGTGGACATTGACCGGCGGGAAGTTGTGGCGATCGGTCTGCGTGATAATATATTCGCGGTCGCTGGAATGCCGAAGTTTATGTTCCTCAGCAATGTCAGTGAAATCGGCGACGTGCTGTTGGTGGAAGATGAGAGCGCGATCGAAGACGATGTTGATGTTGAAGTCTACAGCATTTTGATTAACAGCGAAGTTATTACCGAAACCGGCGAACTTTTAGGTAGGGTGCGGGGCTTTAGGTTCGACCCCGAAGACGGTAAGTTAGTTTCTATAATTATCGCTTCCCTGGGAATCCCCCAAATCCCCGACCAAGTTCTCAGCACTTACGAGTTGGGGATTGAAGAAATTGTCAGCAGTGGCCCGAATCGCTTGATTGTGTTTGAAGGTTCCGAGGAAAGGCTCAGGCAGCTTAGTGTGGGTTTGCTGGAGCGCGTTGGTTTGGGCCAAGCACCTTGGGAACGAGAAGAGGACGAGGCAGGTTATTATCCGAAACCCGTGGCTACGGGAAATCAATTGGGCCCGGGCGTGCGGATACCTGCACCGGAAATGCGGAGCCGGGTAGCTGCGCCTGCGGTGGAGGAAGTTCCTTGGGACGAGGATTTAGAGTGGAATCGGTCTGCGGTTCGCCAGCCGCAGATGCGCGCGGTGCAGGTACAGCAGCCCATCGAGGATTACGAGGATTACGAAGAGGATAATTGGGGCGGCGAGGAGGACGATTACGAAGAGGAGGAGTACGAGGAGAAGCCGCAATACACTCGCGCTGAGATTTCTCGCCCGAAGCAGCCGGTGGTGGAGTACGAGTACGAGGATGATGTGGAGGCTGATGCTTGGGCTGACGATGAGGCACCGAAGCCTTACCAGGCTCCTAGGGTTAATATCCCTGAGAAAACTAAGACTCCTGAGTATGAGGAGGAGCCTGGTTATTAGGAATTAATCAATTAGCTCAAACCAATATTTTGCACTCTTCTTAAGAACGGGCAAGATGCCCGTTCCACAATCAAGTTTATTTTTTGTGGAACGGGCTTCTAGCCCGTTGCTGATATTGGTGCAAGATGTGAGTTTAAACTGAGATGTGGCACTATTCTCGCTTAACATGCAAGATGCCCGTTCCACAAAAAGTAGATTTTCTTGTGGAACGGGCATCTTGCCCGTTGCTGATATTGGTGCGCTCAATCTAATTAAATTAGATCCATGAACTAGATAATACTGGCATGGCAGTTTAGTATACTTTGGCTGACGTTTCATATTATGTTAATGAGCGAAAAAGACTTTGCTAAAAATGTTGCTTTCAGATTAATAACATATCTAATTTTTCCAATTTTTTTATCCACCACCACGGCTGAAATGGTCTTGCGAGTTGCGGGATACAAACCCTGGCAAATCGAAAATGTTGATGTTGCGGTCGAACCAAAAGGTAACTTTTTTACCAAAGACTCGGAACTAGGCTACAAGCATTTGCCCGGTAAATTCAAGGTGACACTTAATGGCAATTACTCATTTAATGCGACTCACCTCAATAATAGTTTAAGAATTACACATCCACTCAATACTTATAATCCATCCTCAAAGAAACCTGAAATTTGGATATTGGGCTGTTCTTTTACCTACGGTTGGTCATTGAATGACAGCGAAACTTATGCTTGGTTGCTGCAAGAGAAATTACCCAAATATGAAATAGTTAATTTTGGCGTTAACGGCTACGGCACGCTTCACTCCTTTATTCAATTCAAAGAAGCACTCAAACAAGGAAATAAACCCGAAATTGCGGTGATTGCTTATGCGGGATTTCATGACCGTCGCAATACTTTATTAAGGGCGAGAAGAAAGCAAATGGCTGCTTGGAATAAACTCGGTATTCTATTTCAGCCCGATGCTAGGCTGAATGGAGAAAATAATTTTACCTACAGCATGGCAAAACTTGAATATCGCGAGTTCCCCCTGATGCGGGTTTCTGCATTAAGCCATTTTTTGGAGGTTAATTACAATCAATTTGAAGAGGGATTGTATAGAAGCCATGAGGTTTCTAAGGTAATTATTGAAGAATTCAACCGTGTGGCTGAGGCTAATGGTGTTAAGTTAGTTGTGGCAGGAATTAATGCGGGTTCTGCTAAAATGTTGAAGGAGTTAAGTCAGGAAGGAATTGCTACGGCGGATATTTCGGTTGATTTGAAAATACCTGCCAATAATAATTTACCTCATGACCTTCATCCAAGTGCGATCGCAAATCGGCAATATGCAGAAAAGTTGGAGTTTTTTTTGCAAGGTAGTGTTTTAAAGTAAGTTAACGAACCGCGAAGGCGCAAAGGGCGCGAAGGAAGAGGGAAAGAGGAAGTTTAGAAGTTATTTAGGGTTGCTAGACTGATGGGATTATTTGATGTTGTTTCTTTTAAATTGCCTCGTAAATTTATAATTGATGGTTTTTTCCTGTTTTTACTTGTTCTTATAACAGTTACAGTAACATCAATCTATGTATCCAGCGAACATACTTTTTATTGGTGGGATTACGCGGGATACAATACCGCTACAGTCAACACGGCAAATTTATTTCGAGACTCGCCAGATAAAGCATGGCGCGGAGTTATAGAATCGCTATCTAAGGAAAAAAACCTGTTAATTTCTCTGCCGTTAGTGCCGTTTATTCTCTTATTTGGCGAGTCTCGGCTGAGTTACATTCTCAGCGTATCCCTAATTTATGTGCTGCCGTTTCGCCTGTTGGTGGGGGCAATTTCTGTAAAGCTAATTCCAGTTTATTCCCGCCGGGTGTTTTGGTCTACTGTGCTGCTGAGTTTATTAATTCCGATGAGTTGGATACCGACTCTGCGGGGATATCTGGATACTGGTGGCTGTGTGTTTGTAGCCTTGGCAATTTGGGTTTATTTGCAGGATGTTAAGCTGAAATCTTGGTGGAAAATCCCGTTAATTGGGTTTTTGCTGGCGGCGGCTATTCTGTTGCGGCGCCATTTTGCTTATAGTGCGATCGCATTTTTTGGTGCAGCGAGTTTACAGGCTTTCATCGAGTTTATTGTACAGTATAGCAATCCCAAAGCAGTTATCAACATGGTTCAGGCTTTTAGCCGGGACGGGCTAGAAGCCCATCCCACAAGTCATTTAGGATTGCTATTTCAAAGTATTCAAAACAAAGGTTGGAAAAAATTGTTTGAATCCGGCATCAAATTAGGTTTGATAGCTGCAACTAGCTTGACTATTTTAATGTTGGTAGCGGGAGATTTTACTCGCAGTGCTCTGACGGTTGACTACCGCAATTTGTATGTCGCTTGGAGTTTGTCTGTAAATGATATTTTAACTCGTTATGCGGATTTTTACGGGTTGGGAACTTGGCTGCTGGTACTGATTGGTTTTTCTGCGGGAATTCTGACTCGAATCCTGGTTCCGGCGGCGGCTATTTTTGTTTCGTTGTTTGGGGTTTTGTCGCTGATTGAATGGCTGTTAGTGTTGCGTTACGGCTACTTGCACTATACAATTCATCTTACACCGATCGCACTTTTGGGACTATCCACATTTTTCTGGACAACTTGGCTGACACTCAAAGGAAAAGTCCGGTATTTCATGGTGGGCGCAGCGGGTTTGTACCTGGTTGTGAATGCCGCAGTCGGGTTAATTCCTCTCAAAATTGATTTGCCAAGACTGTTTGTGGGTAATTTTCCGCCGTTAGTGCGATCGGACTACGACGAAGTTGTAAAATTAGTAGAGTTTCTGCGAAAATTAGCACCCAATGAAGAACCAATTTATATTGCCGGTGCTTCTAACAGTTTTAATGCTAATATCCTCAGACAAGCTAACCGAAAATTAAACCCGCCGGAGGGTTGGTGGAAATTAAATACAATCGGGAGGCCGCAAATTGACTCGCGCGATACTTACCCGCTACCGGAGTTGTTGCAGTCACAATATGCGGTGGTTGCTACACCTTTTCAGCAGGTGTTACCGACTGACGAACAAGTTTTGCGATCGCACGAACAAGATGTTGTTAAAGTTGTGTACGATGCCTTTACTCAAAACTGGGAAATTGCCCGCGATTTCCAATTGCTACCGGAACAGTTTAAGCTAGAAAACGGCGTGACTGTCAGCGTTTACCGGAGGGTTCGGCCGACTGATACAGCAACGGCAGTTAGGACTCTGGAGGCGATGCAGCGGCAAATAGTCGATCGACCAGGCACGCAGTTAGATTGGATTAGTTTGCATCAATCAATCTACACAAGTGCTAATTATTCAGTCAGTCAAGAATCGGATAACCTATATAAGATTGTAACTCATCCAATTAAAAACAGCCAGAAAATCGATACATCTTTCCTATATTTAGGTTCCATCTCAGACAAAGTGAAAGTTACTGGCAAACTCAATTTACCTAACAAACAATGTCCGGGAGTTACCCTGCGCTTGACTTTGTGGGACAAGGAAGGTAAATTAGTAGACTCAGCAGAGATGGCTTATAGTCAAAAAAGTGCGATCGGTTTAAATCTATTAGTTGAGGGCAAAAATACCATTTATCTGCTGCTTGAGGTATTGAGTAGCAGCAAACAGGATTTATCAAACCAATGCCGACTGGAGATTAACAATTTGGCTGTCAGTAGGTAAATTGAACCGTCAATGCAAAAACATCAAAAATCCCACTGGTATTTTAATCTATCTCTGTATACTTTTGTCATCATCGGTTCCCTGATGGCTACAGGCTATCTTTTCCCGATTGGAGGCAACTTCCCAGAAGTGCCTCCCATTCAATTTATGTTAAATCCTGAACTGTATAAAAATGATTATTACGTTCAGGAAATGGTTAAATTCAATCCGAGATACTACTATTACTATATCATTTATTTGCTCGCAAACTTAGGAACAAGCATTCCCCTAGCGCATTTTATTTATCAATTCCTATCCTTCGGTTCATTTATCCTAGCTTGCTACGCAATTATCAATATCTATACTAATTCCAAACTGCCTGCCGCAGCGATGGCTTTTTTATGTATAGCCGCTTCATTTACAGATGTTGGTAACACGCTGATATTTTCCACCAAGTCAGTACCCAGTACCTTCGCAATGGGTTTCGCCATCTGGGGAATTTACTTTAGTTTGCGCCAGAAATGGCTGACAGGATATTTATTTTTTGGGCTGGGTTGTTTGCTGCAATTCTTAGTGGGTTTGTTGCCGGGATTGATGATGGTTCCCGTTTTAGTTATTGACTCTGTAAGACAGCGGAAGTTTAAAACATTGATTTTGGCGATCGCACTTTTAGCAGCAATGGCAAGTATCGTTTACGTACCGATGTTATTAACAGGTACTACCAGCACTCACACTATCGACAACGCCCAGTTTGTCTACATTCACGCGAAAGTGCGAAACCCCCACCATATCCTCCCGTCAAATTGGGATGTTGGGAATTGGTTCAACTTTATATGTTTCATAATTGGTGGCTTGCTGTGCATCAAAAATTCCGATTTATTGCCACAAGAAGACAAGATTAATTTTTATGTAATTGTTGGCACATCAATTTTTGCATTATTTCTAAATTACGTATTTGTCGAAGTTTATCCTTTAGCTTTTATCGCCAAACTACAGTTAGCTAGAACCGTACCTTTCGCTCAATTAATTATATTTATTGCTGTTGCTTTGAGGGCCGAGCAACTTTACCGAGAAAAACAAATAGCTATTAGCTTGTTGCTGTTAGCTGTACTAACTTTGCCTTTTAGGGGCATCATTTTCTTAGGATTATCAGTTTGGCAAACAAAAAATTACGTATTTACTAAACGAGATAATATATTGTTGTGGATTTTAACAGCAGGAACGGTAATTTTCAGCTTGATATATCCGGTGACTGATTCATGGGAAATAATGGGCGATCGAATAATTAGCATCCCAGTCCTTTTCTCCATTCTCGCCTTCCCATTCATTTTAGAAAAAACATCCCTTGCTAAATCTATAAAACAGACTATAACTCACACATTAGCCTTAATAACTACAGCCACCTTGGTTTTTGGAATAGCAGGAATTCTGCCTAAACCTCTATTAAATGTATTTCAAACAAGAGTTAATATCAATGCCGTTCCCAGAGACGACTTAAGCAAATTAGCTATGCGATTTTCGCAAATTAGCAGCCGCGATTCACTCGTATTAATTCCACCTTCAGTTACCAACTTCCAGTTTTTCTCCGAAAGAGCGATTGTCGTCAACTTCAAGAACTTCCCCTTTACCGAAAAAGGCATCAAAGAATGGCAAAATCGCATGGAAACCGTTTTAGGAGTCCCCTTAAACCCGCAAATGATTTGGGGAGGAAATGACTTTTTTATCCGCCGCAGCAGTGCGGATTTAGTCAAAGTAGCCAGAAACTATCAGGCAGATTATATCCTGACTCGTACTGACTGGCACCCAAATATTCAAGGGGAAATCGCAGACAAACAAGGCAAATGGATACTCTATAAAATTAGGTAATAGGTAATTGGTAAAACTTGTTAAATCCCCATCTAACTTTTAGATTAGTCAGCAGAGGTAGACTTTGCTTGCCTAGAAGCAATTGTAATAGCCGATTTATCAGCGTTAATCAGCGTTAATCAGCCTTAATCTGCGGTTAAATATCAAAACCTGAATCATCAATAATTTCGCTAATTTGCTTGTCCACATAATCAGCATCCACATTCCGTGCCATCAACTCAGCTAAAATCCCCAGAGAAATCAACTGCACCGACAGAATTGTACACAAAATCCCAAAAAATAACAAAGGTCGATTCCCGATCGGCCCAAAATTCATCCCCGCCAAATTCAGAAACCAAATAACTATCAAATAACTCAGCGAAACAGTTCCAACCAACCCAAAACACAATCCCAAACCCCCAAACAAATGACCTGGTTTGTGCAAATAGTGCGTCGTGGCTAATACTGTCAACAAATCAATAAATCCCCGCGCATAACGTTCCCAGCCGTAATTAGATTTTCCGTGCTTTCGCGGATGATGTTCCACAACTACTTCGCCAATTTTAAACCCTAAATTGTTTGCTAAAGCTGGAATGTAGCGGTGCAATTCTCCGTACAATTTAATCGACTGCAAAACTTCCCTACGATACGCTTTAAAACCGCAATTCATATCGTGCATTTGCACCCCAGTCAGCAAACACGCCACGGCATTAAACAGCTTGGAAGGTAAAGTTTTAGAAAGCGGGTCGTTTCGCTGTTTTCGCCAACCAGAAACTAAATCAAATCCAGATTCTAAATGATGTAAAAATTTGGGAATTTCAGCGGGATCATCCTGAAGGTCAGCATCGAGAGTAAAGATAATTATCCCTGCTGCATTGCGAAATCCTGCTGAAAGTGCGGCGGATTTGCCAAAGTTGCGGCGCATTTTAATCGCTTTAATTAGTTTGGGATGTTGGCTGGCTAAATCTGTGATTTCTTGCCAGGAATAATCGCGGCTACCGTCATCTATGAAAATGACTTCGTAACTGTCAATTTCTGTTTGGAACATGACAAGTTTAATTTTTTCAAACAGCAATTTGAGGGTGGCTTCTTCGTTGTGAACTGGGATTACGAAGCTGAGATGTTTTGGCATAGGGCTATTCTATTTAATTTGTGTTGTCAAGGAGATTTTTTTATTAACCGCAGAGGGCGCAGAGGTCGCAGATGAGGCGAAAGAGAAGTTTTTTAGTTTTTATTGATAACTTGGGAGTTTCGCAAGGCTACCCAACCTTTGCGGTTTTTAAAGGAGGCATAGGCTGTCAATAATTTATCTGTTGGTGATGTTTGAATGTATCCTCTCCAAGCTGCAAATTCGTAGGAATGGCCAAACAATTTAACTAAATCTGGGCGCGGAAATCCTGACATGGCGAAACCTCGAACTACATTTTCTTGGTTGAGAATGGCAATACATTTTACATTGTTTTCGGGGTCTCCTACCCAGCCAATTACTCTGGCTGCTGTTGGTGCAAGTTTGGTGGCTGTATCAAAATATCCGGGTACTCCGTCTTTGGGTGCTGACAGTAAATTTGCGTCGATTTTTGTGTCTAATGCTGCACAGAAATTGTGTTTTTTGATGTCTCGGTTAAATGGTACTAAGTTGTTAGTTTTTAAGGCGTCGATTAAGCCGACAAAAGCGGCGGGTTTGTTGCCTACGCGGTCTTTAATTAGGGTTACGTCGGTGATGCCTAGTTGCAGTGATAATGCTACTAACGGTTGATAGGTTGCTCTGCGGGCGATCGCCATTGCAGTTTCGCCTCCCACCCCGTACATTAAAATAATCGCGACTGTGGCGACTGCAAACAGCGGTGTCAGCCAACGCCCTTGGATTCTTGGTGTTGGCTGCCACTCGCGCACCCACAATACTGTCAGCACAATTGTGCTCATCCAAAACAAGGCTGGGAGTGTGGCGTAGCGGGAAGCTGTGGCTTGTTCGACGCCAAATCCCGATCGGCTAACCGCGGCCATTAACGCGGTTTGCAGCGTGTAAAGTTGGATTGATAGCCAAGGCAGCCAATCCGGGCGATCGACCTTTTTTACAAATAGCCAATAACCAACAAAACCCGTCGCTGCAATCAAACCAATTATACCAATAATTGAAGCAACAATAATATTTTCGCTAAATATTCCGCCGAGATAAGTGGGAATATATTCGAGAGTTTTGAGGGGGTTGATTTTTGTTAAAGAAGGGTGATGAGATGGAGTTTTATAAGTTAAAAAATAAATCCCAATCACTGCAATCGAAGCAATGAAATACAAATAAGTTATTCGCCGAGGAAACCGCAGCACAACAGCAGCAGCACACAATATCGGCCACAAACCTAAAGGAGTGCTGTAACTAATACAGCCTAAAACGCCAAAAACAATGCTGCCAATTACCCACTTATTTTGTAAATGCGGGGGCGGGCACGGGGGCACCGCCCCTACCAACTCGTTACCAGGCTCTGCCTCCCTTTTCTTTAATAAATCTGTCACATAGGATTGCAAACAAAATATCGAACAAATCACAAATAAATTAGCAATTATCCAGTGAACGCCACTGAATCCCCGCATCCAATTGTGAGCCGCCGCCGGAGTAAAATTAAAAATAGAAATGCAAAGGAGTAGCGAGATAAATTGCAGCGGAAAACGCCTCATTTTTAACGGCAGCAGAGCAATTAATACGTGGCACTGAATCCAAGCCAAGAACCAGGCAACTAAACACAAACCAATATTTGAACCTTGGGTGACAACTATATTCAAGCCATAAATAATTGCCGGAATAAAGACAAAATGCTCGTTCGCCCGAAATATCCAATTAAAAGGATTTGTAGAGAAACCGTCTACTGAATAAAAATTCCATGTCATCCACCAATAATCAAAATTAGACAAGTCTCCCGCTTGCGATATCAAGTACAAAATATATGATGCTGGTATTAGAATTCCGAGAACTGATGCGGAAATTAAAATATATTGTTGCTTGATTTTCATGGATTCAGACATGGGGTATTTTTAATTAATGGGGCAGGTTTAGCGACGCACTCCCGACAAAGAAACCGGGTTTTTTATTTAATCTCTAGGCTACAGCGAAGGATTTTCGTAAAAAACCAGGTTTCTGGCCACCAGTGGATAAGTCCTATTGTCCTGAATCCCTAAATTTTAGACTAAAGTTCAAACTCCCAGATTCAATGCTGCAAGTAAATCTAAAATCTAAAATCTAAAATCTAAAATCGACTGACTTCTCTTGCCAGCATTTGTCTGAGTCCTTGCCGCCAGTGGGGAGGATACGTGCCTAGAAGTGCTGATATTTTTACCGTAGAGAGGACAGAAAAAGCCGGACGTTTTGCGGGTGTTGGATATTCGGCGGTGGTGATGGGTATTACGCGCTGAACTTTTAGGGGAAGGCCGAGTTGTGCTGCTTCCTCAAAAATGGCGATCGCAAAATCGTACCAACTACAAACACCGCTGTTAGTGTACTGGTATGTTCCAAAAGTTTCTGGCCCAAGGAGAGGAATAATTTGTGAAGTCGCCGCACCTAAATCCCCAGTCCAAGTAGGACTTCCGATCTGATCGGCTACTACTCGAATTTCTTCCCTTTCCTTTCCCAACCTCAGCATGGTTTTGACAAAATTACTTTTGCCACCGTTGCCGTAAACCCACGCGGTTCTAATAATAATATGTCGGTTTCCCGATTTTAGAATTGCTGCCTCGCCTGCTAATTTCGACTTGCCGTAAGTTCCCAGTGGATTCGTAGAATCTGTTTCCAGATAAGCAGAACCGTGGCTGCCATCAAATACATAATCAGTAGAAAAGTGAATCAAACTTGCTCCCTGTTTTTCGCATTCTTCGGCAAAAATTCCTGGGGCAATAGCGTTGACTGCATATGCTAATTCTGGCTCACTTTCGGCTTTGTCTACCGCAGTGTAAGCACCCGAATTGATGACTAAATCCGGTTGAATTTCAGCCATTGCTTGACGGATGCTTTCGGGTTGGGATAAGTCGAGGCGAGTGCGATCGAGCGCAATAACATCTCCCACAGATAATAAAATCGGCTGCAATTCTTGAGCTAGCTGTCCGCTGCCGCCTGCGAGTAAAATTTTCATGATCAAAACACTTGAGCTTTTTTCAAAGTTTGTCCCGCTTGGTCTTTAGCTGATAAGATTGGTTGGGCACCATCTAGCGGCCAGTCGATCGCCAAATCCGGGTCATTCCATAGGATACACCGCTCGTGTGCCGGTGCGTAATAATCTGTAGTTTTGTACAAAACTTCAGCCGTCTCGGAAACCACTAAAAAACCGTGAGCAAATCCCGCCGGCACCCAAAATTGCCGTTTATTTTCTGCACTCACTAAACAGCCAACCCACTGCCCAAAAGTCGGCGAACTTTTTCTAATATCCACCGCTACATCAAATATTGCTCCCGCAACTACCCGCAGCAATTTGCCTTGAGGCTGCTGAATTTGGTAGTGCAAACCCCGCAGCACATTTTTAGAAGATTTGGAATGATTGTCTTGAACAAATTCTGCGGTAACGCCTGTTTGTTCAACAAAAGCTTTGTGATTGAAACTCTCAAAAAAGAAACCGCGATCGTCTCCGAAAATTTTCGGTTCAATGATCAGAACTTCCGGTATTTCGGTAGATATAACATTCATAGTTAGCTGTGAAAGTGATAAACTCATACTCAGTCTAGGCTATTTTACTATGAAAACTGACACATATCTCAAAAAGTTGTATGCCAACCGCTTTGATTCCCGACAACTGCAAGCCAAGGTGGCACTATGGAAAGTTTTAATTGACGAATTCTTACAAAATTATGTTCCTCTAGACTCAACCGTTTTAGATATTGGCGGCGGTTACTGCGAATTTATCAATCAAATTCGTGCTAAAAAAAAATGTTTAATTGACCTCAATCCCGATTCCAAGTTATTTGCCAATCCTGATGTGAAAGTGCTGAACATTGATGTTTTAACTTTTGACGATAAACCTGCTTTTACCGAAGGATTTGACCGGATATTTATCTCTAACTTTTTTGAACATCTCCGTAATAAAGAAGAACTAATCCAAATTATGTCATTTTGCTTTGAGGCCCTTAAGCCAGGGGGTTCTCTCTTAGTTGTCCAACCAAATTTCAAATATTCTTTCAAAGAGTATTACGACTTTATCGATCATCAATTACCAATTACTCATTTATCGCTGCAAGAGCTGTTACAAACAGTCGGGTTTGAAATCGACTTAATTATACCTAGATTTTTACCGTTTTCGACTAAAGGCAGACCTGCCTCGCCTTTGCTGTTAAAAATTTACTTGAAATTGCCTTTTTTGTGGCGGTTTTTGGGAGGGCAAATGTTTGTCAAAGCATCGAAACCAAACAATTAATGGTCGGGGAAAGCGATCGCCGCCCCTAGATCATTTCAATTGTTATAATAAAAATTGCAAGTATTCCTGCAGTTTGGGCTGGGCAAAATCAGGATAAATTTGCTAAAAAAGCATCAATTTTAGGAAAAAAATGATGACACAAACATCCCGCGCCATTGCTGTGAATATTCCGCCGACACTAATACTTACCGTTACCCACGAGCAATTCGTTGAATTGGCGATCGCCAACCGAGAATTACAATTAGAAAGAACAGCACAAGGAGAGTTAATCGTGAATCCACCAACCGGAGGCGAAACAGGATACAGAAACTCTGATTTAAACGGGCAACTCTGGCTGTGGAACCGCCAAACTAAACTGGGAAAGACATTTGACTCTTCTACTGGTTTTCACTTGCCCAATGGAGCCGATCGCTCTCCCGATGCTGCTTGGGTGCGTCAAGAAAGGTGGGATGGGCTCACCCCAAAACAAAAAGAAAGTTTTATTCCCTTGTGTCCTGATTTTGTGGTAGAACTCCGTTCTAAAACTGACAACATGGAACCGCTGCGAGCCAAGATGAAAGAGTATATGAACAATGGCGCTCGTTTGGGTTGGTTGATAGATCGGAAAAACAAAAAGGTGGAGATTTACAGGCCAAGTCAAGATGTAGAAGTCTTGGAAAATCCTATTAGTTTGTCCGGTGAAGATGTGTTGCCTGGGTTTGTCTTAGATTTGACAGAAGTTTGGGGATGAATGCTGAATCCCCTTCAATATCTGCGAGGGGTCATTCCTCATGTTTTAATCGGGCAACAATTGAGATATAATTCGCTCTCGTCCGATTTAAAAAATAGGGTTATGTATAAATTTATGTAGGGAAATGGCAATGCCGTGTCCTAATACCGGACACTCCAAAAGCCGTTTCCCTACCGCAGAAGAAATGGTTGTATTACCAAATTGCACAACACATCTCCCTGCATCTGAGGTTAAAAAATCCCTACAAAATCGAACTTAAAACCACCTCATTAGCAGCAATCCAATCATAAATATCCTGCAAAGCCGCTTCCGGCCCAATAACAGGCCGCCATCCTGTGCGCTCCATCACCCTAGAAGAATCAGTAATAAAAATCGGAATATCCCCCGCGCGTTCCTCCAAAACAGGATTAATTGAAATCGATTTCCCGGTAATTTTTTGGCACAAATCAGTTGTCTCAAACAAAGAAAGACTGTTGCTCAAACCGCCGCCAACATTAAAAACTTCGCCGTCAAATTCAGCAAAATGTTCTAATTGATAATTAACTAACCTCAACAAATCTTCAACGTGCAGCAAATCCCTAACTTGCTTCCCGCTGCCGCCAAAACCGATATAACTCAGCGACTTTTGAAAATAGTGGGCCGCCACCCACAAACCGCAAACTCCCTGATCGACTTTACCCATTTGCCAAGCACCAGTAATTAAGCCACAACGGTTAATAATTGCGGGTACATTGTATGATTCCCTGTATTCCTCAATCAGCAATTCCGAAGCTAATTTAGTTGCTCCGTAAAGCGAACGGTGTCCTTTTAATGGGAAGTCTTCTGATATGCCCAACTCGGATATACCGGGTAAAGTTTGCTCAGGGGCGATCGCAAATCTATTTGGCAACTCTAACAGCTTAACCGATTTGACACTGGCGATCGGATAAACCCGACTGGTAGACAAAAATAGCAAACTCGCACCCGTTTGTCTCGCCAACTCCAAAACATTTACAGTGCCCAGTAAATTCGTCTGCAAAACGTACTGAGGTGAACTAAAACCAGCCAGTACAGAAGGCTCCGCAGCACAATCTATAATGCAGTCAGCATTGAGTGCAACTGGATCTAAATCTGCCGCTGTGCGAATATCCCCGTAAACAAACTGAATCCCGCAACTTTTAAGCCGAGGCAGATTCAATTCCGAGCCGCGGCGACGCAGGTTATCTAAACAAATTATTTGCCATTCCGGGTGCAGTTTCTTCAGGCCAATTGCCAAACAACTGCCGATGAAACCGGCACCACCAACAATTAAAATTCTCTCAGGCATTCACTTTTAATTTTGCTATCTTTCTAGTCCGGTGGTAGTCGCCGCGAGACAGATGTTTTTCCAGCCATACATACAAGACAATAAACAAATATCGACTGCCCATCTCTTTGATTTTCAGCTTAGAAATACCAGCAGTCCGGTTGTACCACCTCAGAGGAATCACCGTATAGGAAAAACCCCGAACGATTGCTTTTAAAGGCAGTTCGACTGTCAAATTAAAATGATGGCTCAAAATCGGTTGTACGCCTTCAATTGCTTCTCTTCGGTAAATTTTAAAAGCATTGGTGACATCGCTGTACCGCAAGCCGAAAATACTTTTGACAAACCAGTTTGCTAAGCGATTAATTGCTAACTTGTGAAGTGGATAATCCACCACAAAGCCACCTTTGATAAAGCGGGAACCAAAAACGCAATCATATCCTTCTTGTAGCTTGCGGTATCCTGCTACCAAATCCATCGGATCGTCGGAAGCATCCGCCATCACAATTGCTGCAGCATCTCCGTCAAATTCCGCCAATCCCCGGCGCACAGCAAATCCGAAACCGTTGGGAGGTTGATTGTTGATGTATCTAACTGTGGGAAAAGTCTCTGACAACTCCTGGCAAATATCAATAGTTCGATCGACACTGTTGTCATTCACTATCAAAATTTCGTGCGGAATGCCTTCTAAATCGAGCGTCTGGGCGAGCGCCCGCACAGTACCGTACAAACAGCCCTCCTCATTGTGGGCCGGTATAATCACAGAAATTTTCACTCCTCATCCTCCGCGCAACTGGACAAACTTGTTGTCAACAGGATTATACACCCAAGCTTTAATTTCCGTTTGGGCGATCGGCAAATTATTATCCGACAAATCAACAGCCCACCTTGCATTGTTGTACAACTCAGATTTTAAACTCTTAGCAATGTCGGGACTGTCCAAATTTACATAAGCGTTAGCAAAAAAAGATTGTTTATCGCCGACAGATAGCAGTACAATATTCGGCTGTTGCAATTTTTCTGGCAAAACCGCCCAACCAGCAGCCTTGATAGCATCATTTTGCTTAACAGTCAAGGATTTATCGCTAGTTTGAGGTTTGTCTAAATAACCGTAAACTTTCTCCGTATTAGAAATAAACTCTACATTTTTCGCGAACTTAAGCCAACCTATTTTTTCGATAATTGCAGCGCCTTCTCTCACCAGCCAAGTTTTTTTGCTCAGCACCCTCACACAGCTTTCCGGTGAATTATTGAAAAAATCAGACGGTTCCAGATAGTTAATTAACTGCAAACAATCTTGAGCGCCTTGTTTGTAAATAATTGCGGATCTGGTTTTGGCGATCGCCTGTTGAGAGTTAACAATAATTGTAGCAATTAACAGCCCTGCTACTACCCGATAAATAAATTTATAGTTAGGTTTTAACGTTGCTTTTGTTTTGGGATCATTACCTGGGACAAACAATTGCCATAGCTGAACCACAGCAATTAAGAGCAAAATTGAATTAGTCGTATATCTAGACGATTCGATCGCCTGTATTGCCCCAAATTCAGCCCTACCAGCCGTAATAAACAGAGCCGATAAAACCGAAAACAAACCTATTGACAGCCAAGGTAAAGCCTCATAATTCTCACCAATATCATTCCTATCTGTCATTGCGAGGGAGGAAGGAATCGCCGGGAGTTGAACTTGCTTTTCTGAGTCAGTACTCACAGATGAATCTGCCGAACTTGATACAATCTTTTTCCCAAAATAAACTACAAAAAATACAAAGCTTGCAAATATTAGCCATCCTACCAATGCCGAGATTCCATGCGATCGCACAATTGGGGAACCCAGCAAACTTAAAAAGTAATCAATCACCACAAACGGCTTATTCAACAATGAAATAATACTTGCTTTCCGACTCGGATGATAATCTATTGAGTAAACAGCACAAGTTGCCACAAAGAGCAGCATCCAGACAATAAGTCTTTTTCGTTTCTGCGCTGCATTTCCTTCCAAAGCCACCACAGCCGGAATCGCCGCCAACCAAGACAGCAAGCCTTGAGCGAGCGAAAAACTCGCAAAAAAGCAGAATACAGCAGCAATAGAGATTCTAATATTAGGCAATAATTTGTGATGTGAAACCAGCGCATAAACCGCAGCTACAAAACATAAATTCACAAAAAACCAAGCTAATTGAAATCCCCAAAGCCAGTTTTCGTGCTGAACTAGCGAGAAAATCAAAATACAAGTTAAAATATTAGCTAAATGCCACAAATCATCCCCTACATTCTTAACTTGCATCGAGGATAACTTGTACATAGCAATAAAAGTTATCGCAGCCAAACCTATGCTGAGACACAACTGATAATTAATATTCCATCGGGAAGCAAAAGCCAGCACCGCAATAATTATTTTCGGAAAAAGTATGCGGTGGTTGCTGTGCAAAGCCCAAAAATCGTTAAAAGTTACATTTCCCTGAGCTATTTTCTCAAAAAGGCTAGCTAACCTCCACTCGTCATCAACGGGAACGTTAACGCTAAAATTCGCTACAAATCCGATTAACAGGACAACAGGAATTAGATATAAAGTAAATAAGATGATTTTTTTCAT
This sequence comes from Microcoleus sp. w1-18aA5, assembly GCF_036701705.1. Taxonomy (NCBI): domain Bacteria; kingdom Bacillati; phylum Cyanobacteriota; class Cyanophyceae; order Oscillatoriales; family Microcoleaceae; genus Microcoleus; species Microcoleus sp. w1-18aA5. The sequence continues at coordinate 45,267 of NZ_JAUPTE010000040.1, forward strand.
GAAAGTGCGATCGCACCGATTGCCATCACCATTTTATATCAAACCCGGTTAAATAATTTTTATCAAGTTTGTAGTGAAGACTTCACTCCTCATAGTTTGAGCCGGGACTTGCATTCCTTACTACAAACAAGTTGAAAAACATAACACATAGAAACCCGGTTTCTTCAAGAAACCGGGTTTCCGAACAGCCTAAAAGCCTCGCGTTCAATTCGGTTAACCGAATTACTTAATAGTCTTGAAGGTATCCATTTTCCCAGTAAATCGGTTGATAAACATCTGCAAAACAGTCCGCTTGCCAATATTGATATTAGAACTCACGGACATTCCCGACTGCAAGTTAACCTCCACTTCATTTGCCTTGCCCTTGTTCAAAACAAACTTCTGATTTTTGAGCTTAATTATGGTTTTGAAAGCATAGTATTTCCGCAGTTCAGTAGGAGGCTCAGCATCGCTGCTAATCTCTATCACTTCACCCTCAGCAGTACCAAACTCCATCGCCGGGAAAGCTTCTACATTCACTTCCACAGGCACGCATTGGTATTTCGTCAAACCCAGTTTCTCTCTGTTAACTTCCTTCTCTGGACAAACGCAACTTTTACCTATTTCGCAGTCAATCTTTTCTCCGTCTAATTGCTTGCCGTGATACTGCTCCAATTTTGCCCGCTTCTGTCTCAAAGCATCCAATACCAGAGCCACATTGCTGTTTTCCAGGTAAACTACTCCTTGCAGACCGTTGTCGTCATCCAAAACTTTGAGCAGCTTTTCAGTTTGCTGCGCTTCGTAATAAGCTTCTTCGCAGCGTGCTGGGCGCGGTTCGCCCGGTTTCAGCACCGTATTAATAATGGATTGGCATATGGGATCTTTCGCCATATCCAACTTAGCTTTCTCCTTCGTAGAAGGCTTCAAATCAAAGATTACCCCCGATACCGGAGCCTTCATCACTTGAGTGTCGCGGTTTTGTTGAGCCTTTTCTAGCTGAGCGTTCACCTCGGACAACTTTTTCAGGTTTTCCACTTTGAAGCGGCTTAGCTGAGAATCGCTGCTGGCAATTTGTTTCTCGTTTTCAGCAATTTTGCTGTAAAGTTCTTTTGCCCAGGAATCCTTGGTGTTTTTTAACTGTTCTTGGGCGCGGGCGATGGACTCCTGAATGCGCGCTTGCTCTCCTTGCTGGCGCTGTATGTCAGCACTAATTTTTTGGATGTCACCTTGACGCGCGTTAATTTCGCCTCGGCGCGTATTGATTTCACCAAGGCGCGTGTTAATTTCGCCCCTGCGAGAGTTGATTTCACCTTCGCGCTGCTTGATTTGATCTTGCTGTTTGAGAACGTCGCTTTGGCCTCTGAAAACATCTTGTTCTTGACGTTCTTTTTGCAGTTCAGCGATGGCTCCTTCCTCAACCAGGGGGGCGAGTCTGCCTAGAATGTTTTGATTCGACTTCAATACTTGTTGGGATTTCGCTAACTGTTCTTGGGCCAAATCTCTCTGAGCCAGGGCGGATTTTACTTGCTCTTGCGAAGAACCTAACTGCTGCTGAGCATAATTTAATTGGTTTTGGGCAAAACCCAATTGTTGCTGTGCCACTATCATTTGATCGCCGGCGGCTTTCTCAGCATCCTGAGCTTGCTTCAGTTGTTTTTCCAACTCCTGAACTTGGCCTTGAGCTGCAGCGACGCGAGACAGAAATTCCGATCGATAATTAACATAAAGTCCTTGCTGAGCAGCATCAAAATTTCCGCTAGCTCCCCGATTGAGGTACAGTTCGTCAATCAAAGCTTGCAGCACTTGATTTTGTGCCGTGAGGCTCTGTCTGTCCTTGATTGTTGATTCTAGGTTAGAAGGAACAGCGCCTTGAATTTTGCCGTTGACAACATCTTCGTAAAATTTATTTTCCTTTTCCAGAGCTTCTTTAGTTTTCTGTATCGATGTTAAATCGGCGCTGGGTGCAAGGGGGTTGAAAGTGAGCAGAGGCTGGTTTTTTTCCACGCGATCGCCATTTTCAACGTGAAGTCTCACCACAGCGCCCGTAGCAGGTGCTTGGATGTCTCTGGCACCATCTTTGAGTTCCAATTGGCCGACAGCGGGGACAGCTTGCTCTACGCTAGCAAAATAAGCCCAAACTACAGCCGAAGTGGTCATCAGCATGATCATCCACAAAAACAAGTGCGACCAAATCGCTGGTTTTTCGAGAATGACTGGTTGCTCAGAAAGTATTAACGATTTCATAGCCATTTGTTAGTTCTCAGTTGTTAAGCGTTAGTGATCAGTTGTGAGTTGTTAGAGATCAGGTATTCGATGACTCTTGTTGTTGGAAGAGGCAGTAGTAACGCCCTTTAAGAGCCATTAATTCTTTATGAGTTCCCCGCTCGACTACAGAACCTTGATCCATCATAATAATTACATCAGCGTTTTGGATGGTAGTCAGGCGGTGAGTAATGAAAAATACCGTGCGGCCGGCGAAAGCTTCTGCTAAGTTATTACAAACTTGGCGCTCTGAATGGTAGTCGAGGGCGCTTGTAGCTTCGTCCAAAATCAGCAGTTTCGGGTTTTGCAAAATCGTGCGGGCGATCGCCAAACGCTGCCTTTGACCCCCAGAAAGCGACGAACCCCGCTCTCCGACTATCGTATTGTAGCCAGCAGGCAAGCCCATAATAAAATCGTGAGCTACCGCTAATTTTGCAGCTCGCACAATCTCATCCGTACTCGCATCGGGATTGCTCAGAGCAATATTTTCCTGTACAGTACAGTTAAACAGCAAAGTATCTTGCAGCACCACCCCAAGTTGGCTGCGGAGCGAATATAATTCCACCTTGGCAATGTCATAGCCGTCAATAAAAATCCGGCCCGACAACGGCGGATAAAGACGCTGTAACAGCTTCATCGCCGTACTTTTACCCGAACCGCTTCCCCCCACAATTCCCACAAAACTGCCAGCGGGAAATTCCAAATTAACATTAGCCAATTGCAGTGCCCCGCTCTCCAGGAATCGGAAGGAAACCTCCTCATAGGTAACCTGCCCTTGAATTGCCGGCAGCGGGATATTGCTCCGGTCTTCATCGCTGGTTTCCGTCGGCGTATCGACCACATCCTTAAGCATATCGATCGACATCGAGACTTCTTGGAAACTCTGCCAGACGCTCACAAAACGCAGCAGCGAACCAGTCACGTTCCCGGAAATAATTCGGAAAGCAATCAACTGACCCAAAGTAATCTCATTTCCCAGTACCAAATAAGCTCCCACCCACAACTGAGCTAAGTTACCCACCTGGTTTAAAAAGCTGCTAATAGTACCGGCCGCAGTTCCCGTGATAATTGTTTTAAAACTGGCTGTAATGTATTTTGCGTAGCGGCTCGACCACTCCCAGCGGGATTTCAATTCAATATTTTGAGCTTTAACAGTTTGAATCCCGCTGACTACTTCCACTAGATAAGATTGAGAGTCAGCAAAACGCATATTTCTTTGTTTGATCAGGCGCAGCACCAGCGGATTGATTAGAATAATCATCAGCCCCAGTATCGGTACCACTGCCAAAGATACAAACGTTAGCTGCACGCTGTAGGAGAGCATCACGGCGACGTAAACCACCGAAAATACCGCATCAAGAACTACTGTCAGAGCTGTGCTCGTCATGAATTCCCGAATCTGGCCCATCATGCTGAATTTATAAACCAGATCTCCCACGCGCCGATTGTCAAAGTAATTTTGGGGCAGCCGCAGCAAGTGGTCGATGACTTCTGCACTCAATTTGACATCGATGCGGTTTGAGGTATCTATAAACAAAAAGGTACGCAAACCGTTGAGCAGTCCTTCAAACAGGGCAACACCTAACAGAAATGCTCCCAAAATATCCAAGGTGTCAATGCTGCGCTGACCTAAGACTTTATCAATAATTATTTGGCTGATTAATGGGTTGGCAAGACCAAATAACTGTACAAAAAACGAAGCGAGCAACACCTCAAAAAACACTGTCTTGTGTTCCATCAGCGCCGGCACAAACCACCAGAAGCTGAACTGCTCTTTTTGTTCGACTTGCGGAGCTTGCAGGAGCAGGACTTCTCCCTGTTCGCCCCAGATTTCTTTAAACTGAGGTATCCGCTTCCGCATCAGCCCCTGTTCGGGCGTGGCCATCACCAATTCTTGCTCGGTGATGCTGTAAATAATGGCAAAGCTATCTTGCCATTTAATCATTACGGGGGCTTTGATGCGGTTGATTGCTTCTGCGGGCACTTGCGCCAATTGGGGCGTGAGGCCGATGCTTTGGGCGATCGCCCCGCAGGCTTGCATACTGATAGAACCAGCGGTTTTTAACTGATTTTCTAGAACTTTGCGGATGATATCTCGACGAAACTTGAGGCCGAAATACTTGCTCAACATTTGGAAGCAAGCAAGCGGGGCCTCAATCTGCCCTTTGGCGCGGAAAACTGGGTATCTCCCGGCATCCTTTGGTTGACCGCTTGCGGGTTCTGGGGGACGATCGGGGGCGTCTATAACCGTGATCGATGTTCCGTTGGGCGGATTCTGCCCTGGGCCTACTGTATCTGTCGAGCCATTTAATGAGTCTGTTTCGGGTTGGGGTTCTGGGGGTTCCCGGAAGCCTACCAAGCGGGCGCCGAGGCGGCCTTCTACTTTTAAGGATTTGGCTGCGTTTTCCACAGAGAAGCGGCTGCCGGTGGGAAAGTCGCCCAAGACGCCGCTGCTGACAAGCCAAATTCGATCGGCATCTAGCTCTTTGGCGATGTCTTGAGTTTTTTTGTTGCCGTTTGGCACGTTGACAACTGTCGCATCTTGCCAAGCTTGCAGGGTGAGTTCCTTGAGATTGGAAGTGCCGTCGGCTTGGCGCTGCAATTCCAGGCTCAACAGTTCAAATACTTCGCTCAACGAACAGTGTTCGCGAAAGGCTTCTCCAAAGGTCGGCTGTTTTTCTAGTACGCTCAGGAAATCTTCAGCAGGTAGGACGATCGCGATCACATCTGTAGAAGCAATCGCCGTTTCGCAGGGAACTCCCCTGAGCAAGCCAGCCCAGCCCAGGATTTCCTTCGACTGCACCAAGCGTAAACTTACGTGGCGCTGCGAGCGCTGGTCAAAGCCCAGCAGCCGGGCCTGGCCTTGATAGATAATTGCCACTTGAGTCGGCATTTTTTCCCGTTCAAACAGGGGTTGCCCCGTCCGGTAGCCGAGGAGTTGGCATTTAGCCACCAAGGCTGTCAGAGCCGTCTCTGACAGTCGGTCAAAGGGAGGTGTTTGAGCTAGGAAATCCTGAATTTGGGAGAGGGAAACAGCGGAAGAAGTCATCCAATTTTAGATTTTAGATTTTAGATTTTAGATTGAATCAACAGATTAATCCAGGGGGTTTTTGTCAGGATGCTACGCTTTTTCAAGTCTCCACGGATAAATCCGGGGGCCCCTGACCCAATTGCTGGATTGTCATGATATTGAAGACACGGAGGAGAGGGGCTGTAGCGGGCCTATTTGCGATATCTGTTCGGCGAGCCAGCTTTCAAAGAGTTCGTTAATCAAGTGCAGCCGCATCGATTCATCGAGCTGGGCCGGCATGAACTTTTCTAGTCGAATAATTACCATCCATTCTGCCAGAGGACGCGGCGTCCAGAGTTGATTTGGCTGGCTGACGGACAAAAGTTTGCTGATTGCCGGGTGGGGCTGCGAGAGGGGTACTGGGCCCAACAAGCCGCCTGACTTGGACTCGGGCCCTTCGGAATAGTCGCGGGCCACTTCAGCAAAGGTTTGTTCCCCTTCGAGGATGCGAAAGTAAAGTTCGTTTGCCAGTGCTGGATTTTTGGTGCGTACCAGGGAATAGACTACGTGGTCTAGGCTGGCTTTGCGGGTTAAAAAATAATTATCTACTTTAGGTCTCCAAGTGGCTTGCTTAAATTTTTCGATCAGCAAGGGCCTAACGGCCATCTCTTGAAGTTCTTCTTCCGTCATATTTTGACCGCGCAGCCAAGCTTCTTTGGCTTCCGGGGCTGTCAGTTGGTGTTGTGCCAGAAAGTCAAGGACGGCGGATTGGCGTTCTTCGTCGCTGCAACTAAAGGATGCGATCGCTTGGTCTACTATTACACCCCGCAAGAATTGTGGCATCAACTGATACCGCTTCAGGAGCGATGGCATATCCTGAGCTTGCAGTAATTTATCGCCTATTTGAAAAAGTCCTGTCATTTTTTTATCTCCAACTGACTTGCGCTTCCCCTTTTAATTTAGCTGTGGCAGGAAAAGAGCGACAACCACTAACCCCTCGATTTCCCGATGATAGCAGACCGTCAGTGGGCTAGCGCTATTGCCGTCTATTTCTTGACGCTCTGCCTAGCGAGGGGTTCCCCGCGGGGCTCAGAATGGTAACGGGATGCGAGAGTGGGAGAGTGGGAAAATCTTCCCTCAACATCTATCCGTTAAATCCCGTACACTGCTTAGTTGCTGAACTTCCTTCTTCCTTCACTCTCGGAATAGTCTTTCAAAGAGTGTTTCGAGTTGGGTCGAGCAAGCGCGAATGTCGAGATATTTGGGGTTTGCCGCCATTTTTTGCTGGATTCGCTCGCGGTAGTGGCGGCGCAGTTCTGGGTTGGTTCCCAGTGCTGTGCTCAGATCTAAATAAGAGTTCTCGCTGTCTGCTACCAGTTCCGGAAGTAGCAGTTCTTCGAGCACGGCGGCTGATTGTCGCGATCGAGTTGTTTGCCCTTTTCTTACCACTACAGGCAACCCCACCAACAGGGGTTCTGCTAAGGAGCAGCCACTGCTGTATGGATAGGAGTCTAAATATATATCAGCCAATTCCAGACATTTTATGCAATCGGTGCGAGATGGCAGCGCCTTGATCACAACTAAGCGCTTTTTGTCAATCCCAAATTCGGCAAAGAGCGATCGAATTTGGTTGTAAAAAGGCACCGTCGGATAGTTTCCATTGCGGGAACTAAAGGGATACAAAACTAAAATAGAATTCGGTACGGCAGCAATAATTTTTGCCCAAGTTTCTCTCAATTCTGGGATAATTGTCAAAGCTGGAGCGCCGGACATGAACACTACAGATTCCTCAGTGGCTCCCCAACTCCTGCGAGTCGGTTCAACTGTGGCAGGTGCTGATCCTACAGTATAGCTTAAACAAACTCCCGACCCTTTTAAAGTAATTAATTTTTCGCGATACTCTGCTGCTGCACCTGCGGGCAATGTCAAATCCCCAGCAATGAAATAATCGATATTTCGGCTTCCGGTGGTTGCGGGGTTTGATGCACCGGTAGCTATTTGCACCCGCGCTAGTCGGTGCAGGCACAGAAGGGCGCTTGGTTGAGAAGTGTCGGTAGTATTGGTGCAGATTAGCAGAATATCTAAATCGTGCGATCGCATTTCTCGAACTTGATTGGGCAAATCTTCTGACAGTTGCACCAGTTTGTCGGCGCAATTTTCGCAATATTTCCCCAGTCGCTCGTCTTGTACCTGGAAATAGTACACGATAATTTCAAACTTGCTTCTGTCTAAATATTCAAAACTCGGAATTGCTGCACGAGTCTCGGATTCATCACTAATTTTATCCAGCAAAAAGCCAACTCGGATTTTAGTTCTTTCAGGTTCTTTCTGAGGAAAATTCCATTCTATTTGACAGCCGATATTTTTTAAATAAAATTCCACAATATCAGCTCGCTGACTCAATATATTGAGCAGATTGACCTCGCTCAAATACAAAGTTTGGAATCTAACATTTTTCGCAATAAAAGTCGCCAAATAACGCCAAACTTCTGAATTGGGAAAACTGGCGATATTAGCAGCGACGTAATTGATTAACTGCTGGAAATATTCAGAGTACCTTTCTACTTCCCAGTTTTGTTTAAAATAACCGGGAGACTGAAATATAAATTTCAGAAAATCGTCAAAAAACCACTTGGGAATCGCTGCATTGTTATATTCAAGTGGCAACTGATAAGCGTCGCGGTACAGCATCGCTGCGAGGAGATATTGCATCTTCTCGGCAATTTCTCCTCCTTCAGCAAGTTTCGATGATAACTGCTGAACAAAACTTTGTTCTGACTCAGTTAAACTTTCATTTTTGAGGGCGCTATCTCGTAGCAATTTATGAGCTTTACCCATGTCTTTCGAGTAAGCAGTTTCTAATTTTTCCGCTGGCAAATTCAGCCAATATTCAGCTAGCTGCTGGCGGTATGGGCGCAGCGCGAGAAGAGGCTGTTTTGAGGGAAATTTATTGTATTGATCAAGGAGTGGTGACAATTCCGATAAACTCGGCTGGGTTCTCAATGCCAACTTATGGCGGATTGTCTGTTTGATTTGTTGATCCAGGAAACTGTAATCAGGACTATTTAGTAGTTTTTTGTAAAATCTTACTACATCCTTATGATTTTCCCCAGCCGCGAAGTTTTTCCAAGTTTGTTGTTCGGGATGAATCCGCAGTGAGGACAGTTTTTCATCTACAAATCCGATGTGATAGTTTCCCATGATTCGCCACCACATATCTAAGTCTACATACTGAGATAATCCCGAATCAAATAATCCTATTTCTTCAAAGATTCGCGCGGCAATTAAGACGGTACTCGGTTCGCCAATTTTGTTTATGGGGTTGCTCAAGCAGTTAGTATCTGCCAGTAATTCTTTTCCTAGCTGAATAGATTTTAAATTCGACCAGCTTTTATGCAAATCTTTAATTGATTGGGAAGCTCTCCGCAAAATCGGGTTAGATTCATCTTCAGCTATGGTGATGCCACGCGGGGAGAAAACCATACCTATTTTGGGATTTTCTTGGGCGAGTGCGACCATTTTTTCAATACATTCTGGTGCGAGCAAGTCGTCTTGAAAGAGAAATTTAATGTATTGACCTTTTGCTTGAGAGATGCAAAAATTCCAGTTTTGTGATAAACCGTAGTTGCGGTGCAGTACGATGCGGAAATCGACTGAGGTTTGTAATTGGAATGATTGGGCGATCGCAATTGTGCGGTCTGTGGAGCCGTCATCGGATATGATCAGTTCTATGTTAGGGTATGTTTGGGCCAAAGCACTTTGAATTGCTTCCCCAATAAATGCTTCTCCGTTGTATGTCGGAATGCAAATGCTAACCTTCGGCTGCTCGTTTGGCAGCTCTCCTTTTGATTGACTTTGTTGCTTTGATTGTGGCAAGTTAGCCCTAATTTTGGCAGACTTCGCTTTGGATGTTCCTGACAAAGGTATGCTTTGAAAGTTATCGGTAATCTCGGCAATATATTCGAGACGTTTTCTAATTTTATTACCAGTAACTTGCGGGTTGAGTAAAGTCTTAATTTCCTCAGCGGCTATCGCTCCCACTTGTTGAGCTTCCCGGTGATTGTTAAAAACGTACCGCATTAAATCAGCAGCGTGTTCCACATCCGCTTCGGCCCAAACATTGCCTTTTTTGTAAGGCCCGCAATCTTGCTCAATTGGGATTAACTTATACTTGACTAAATAGCTATTGCCGACATTCATAAATTCTGTATTTGATGAATAGCCGGTGGCAATTACGGGTTTCCCGTAAAACATGGCTTCAGCCATTGTTAAGCCAAACCCTTCGCAGCGGTGCAGGGATACATAACAGTCGCAATTATACAGCAAACCGTTAAGTTTATTTTTGGACAAATACCCGTCTAGATGTTTGATATTTGAAGAATTAGCTATGGCCGATTTTAATAATTTTTGCTCCTCTAAGTGTTTGTTTGAATTAGAAGATTTGATAATCAACAAGAGGCGGTCATCTTCGCCAAAAGCTTGTTTAAATGCTTGAATTGTCGCTAAAGTATTTTTGCGCTCAATGCGACTGGAAAAGTCGAATACAAACAAGAAAATAAATTTATTTTTCGGTAAATTCAGTGCTTCTCTGTTCAGGGAAGGTGCGGGAAGAGCAATACTGGGCATGATTTTGATGACGGGAATTGGCGCAAGTGCAGAAATTGCCTCGGCGCAATAGTTGCTGTAAGTCCATATTTCGTGAAAGTGATTAAATGCTGGCTGCCATTCTGGGGGAAATGCGGGAAGTTCCCAGGCCCAAAAGCCGATATTGTATTTGTTTTCAAAATAGGTGGAACCTGTATGTTTGATAAAGGCTGCAACTTGATCGGCGTTGACTTGAATTAAGTTTACGGGATGGGGATTGTCTTGGCTAAAGTTTTGATATGTAGTGTCTTGTTTGCGGTGAGGACTGCGGGTAAAATTGTTTATGGCGAAGGGAATCCCGGCGGCTTCTGCAGCCCTGATATTAGCTCTGACACCTTCTCCTATACCAAATTCGCCGTTAATGTAGCCGGCGATGTTTATTCCTAGACTAGGGTTCATAGTTTTTAATGAATTTAGCACAGTGTAGTGTGGATTTTTTGAGGCTGTGGGCGAATGTCTGAGGGTTTCACCCCTCAGACATTCGCCGTCCTGAATAGGCAGAATGATTGTGTAATCACGCAGCATATTAAATAATTTATTATGACTCTAGGAGTTACGCATTGACAAAAAACCTTATCTATAAGTTGCCGATCGTGCCATTACTATTAAGATTAGCAAAAATATGCTCACTTACAACTAAAGTAAATAGATTCCGTTGTACTTCATACCAATTGCTAATTATTTTTTCAACGCGCATAAACTCCAGCCTAACAAAAGCTTGAAGGGAACAAAAGATGTGAGTCTTGATTGCGTGAGTATCTCTAGCCATGAACCGACAAATTCCACAGACTTGTTTTATGGCTCAATGAAAGGTTTCAATTCCCCAATGAGTATCATGAATTATCATAAATTCATTTCTAGTTATATTTTTAATTTTTTCCTCATCGGGAAGATACAAGATAGAATGTCTAGAGTCTTCTTTTTTAAAGTCTTTCCTAAACAACTTGACAAATCCAAATTCTTTCAGATGAGTTCTCAATCCTGACTCTGGAATTACCAGATTCCTTACTTGGCAATACTTATGCGGCTCATTTGAGACAGTTCTGTTTTTTTCCATTCCGAATAGAAAACCCAATGTCTTGTTTTTTAGAAATTTTAAGTTTTCTACTCCTGAATACCAACTGTCTCCTGTCACTATTCTTGGCTTGACTCCCCAGCTTATTATTTCACTTACCATCTCTCTCAAATAATCGTTTTTTGTTTTCCCCTCCTTTTTGTTATATGTTCTATAATTTATTGGCACTGAGTTACCATTAATATCGCTGTAATATAGAGCAATTAAATTCAAGCCAATAATTGTTTTATTCGCTTTTCATGACCAAAAATAACTGATTAACTCGGCATTTTTCGGATCGCTGTAAATCTTTTCTATAACAGTATCGTCTACACTTAGTATTCCTCCTATCAAATTAATAATTTTCTCTATTATCTTGAATAAATCTTTCGGTTCATATCGCTCTCTCAATAAAAAGCGATTCACACCCTGAATGTGAAACGTCTCCCAATATTTCTGATAACCTGCTACAACCTCCAAACTTTGGCTCTGACAGTAAAAATAAGGTGTATAGGTCTAGATTGCATTGCGCTGTGGAGGGTAAGCGTGATTTCTCTGATTGTCCGATACCTAGAAAGTAGACGACATATATTTATCAATTCACTATTTTGTTATTCTGTCAATGCGTAACTCCTATATTCCTGCTTTCGATCGAGATGGCATTGATTCCCAAACACCATCTTTTGAAAACTTTAGATTAGTTGTGAACCCATCATCCCAGACAATTGTAATTTTGTTGGGATTCTGCTTGACTGAACGGCCTATTGTTTGTGCTTGTCGGTGATTCTGTCCGTAAAAACTGCATTTAGAGCGATAATTCTCAGGATGGTTTTTGGTTTCGGCTTGAACACCGACACTCACACCGGTGACAGATGCTAGGAGCAAATTTGCCACCAAAACCGCTTTATAAAACAAAGATGAGTTAAGTTTCATGGATTGGGTAATTTAGAGAAAAATAACTAACTTTATGTTACCCCAATATTCATACTGTGATGTTTTAATCAGGATATAACAGCGAGATATGGCTAAAGTTGCGAAACTGCGATCGGTCTAACTGACCTATTCCTCTCAAAAACAGCCCTCGGTTTCAAAGCAATTCTCAACAATAGCCACAGCGCTCGGCATTCTCCGGGAGTTTCCTGGCGCTGCCACTGGGCCGGCCGACAGTACAGCATTTCGATCAAACAGCGGTGCTGGCTAATGTTCAGGCGATCGAACGCAATTCGCACAGTGGGAAATTCCACAGAACTGCACTCTTTTCCATCCCAAAAACTTGACTCCAACTGAGATTTATCGCTCACCAACTCCATCTTAGCCACAGGAATAAAACAGTTCTCTTCCATGATTTCCAGAGTCGCAGAATCGCAATCAATTAAACCTTTGGCTAAACCACGCTCTGTGCCCAACTCAACAACAGACGGCGCTACCGATCTTCTTGGTTTGACTGCCACACTGCGAGAGAGTGGTTTCATTTTACCCTGGGATAAACTTGTCTCAAAGGCATATTTTTGCGAAATCTCTGCTGCTGTAAAACTTTCTTTACTGCCTTTATTTTTCACCGCAAAACTTGGCCACTGCGTCAAAGCAACTTCCGCGCCACTTTCCGAAATTACAGTGGTTATACCCCAAAAACTTTGACAGCCAATATTCAATTGTACAACCCTGCGTAAATTGAACCATTCGTAAATGTCCGGCTTAGGAATATCCACCAAAATCAGCAATGCAATCCCGATCATCAGCAGGTTGTACCCGCTCCAAATCCATCCCAAACTCATTCCTTTTGAAAAATGTACACTTTCGGATATTGACTGTACGGTGCCAACATTTTTAACTAAATTAATGTTTAAATTGTGCCACAAACTGACTGCTGTAGCTGCGAACAATACAATCAAAGGCCATCCTAAATTCCAGTTAAAACGAAAGCGATCGCTCGCCATTCCTTTTGGTGTCACCTGAAACCCTTTCCCAAAGGGATTCAGCATGGAACTCACCACCGTCACCGCTAAAGGAATACACTGGACGAACGAATAAACATCGGAAAGCAAAGCCGATCCAGATCTGCGGTTCAGCCAAGAAAACACAGTAAGTTGCACCAAATAGTAAGGCAGGAAAAAGTACAGCAATTCCCGCGCACTTGCCCGCAAAGGAATGATGCCGAAAAATGAATAAGCTAAAGGTATTAACAGATATAAAACCTTGGTTAAACTGGTAAACCAATGCAGTAATCCTTCCAAATGAGATAGCCTTTGTACGAATGTGAGACCGCGAATTGTTAAAGGATTGGAATCAATAAAAAATGCCTGAAGCGTGCCTCGCGCCCAGCGTAGTCTTTGATTTAGATGAGCTTCTATATTTTCAGCCGCCAAACCAGCACTCAATTTTTCATCTAAATAAACTAACCGATATCCGGTTGCTGACAGCCGAATTCCGGTAAAATAATCTTCGCAGATTGAATCTGTGACCAAGCCTCCCGCTGCTTCTAAAGCACTCCGCCTCACAACAAAAGATGTACCGCAACAAACCACGCTGTCGGCGCTGTCTTTGATGATTTCAATTTGCCGATAAAAGATTTCTTCTTCCGGCGCCAGCACATTTTCTAAACCTAAATTACGAGAGATGGGGTCGTGATTGTAAAAGCTTTGCGGTGTTTGAACGAGGGCGATTTCGGGATTTTGAAAAAATCCAACTGTGCGAGTTAAAAAGTTTTTAGTGGGAATAAAATCCGCATCGAAAACTACAATTAGTACTCCATTTGTAATGGCTGTGGCATGATTAATGTTTCCAGCTTTGGCGTGAATATTATCGGGTCTGGTTATATACTCGCATCCCAGTTCTTTGGCCAGCAACTTGATTTCAGACCGCTTAGTATCGTCAAGCAAATATACTTTTTTGTTGGGATAATCTAATGCTTGACAGCCGATTACACTGCGCCGTAAAATAAAAGCCGGTTCATTGTAGGTTGGGATAAAAATATCTACTGGCGGGGTGAAGTTTCCAGCTTCAACTGCAACTGCCATGCGATCGGCTTCTCGACGCCTGTCTTTGATTCTCAGCATTAAATACAGTTGAATACTGGTGTTGAAAACCAGTAACATTTCTAGGAAAAATAGCCCCAAACTAAAGATACCGTTGAGGGGATCGTTTAAATTTAGAGTAGCGAGCGATCGCCATAAAACGTAGCGAATGGTTAAAGCCAGAACAATTGCAACTACCACAGCGCGTGACCATTTCTGCGGTTGAGGCGAAATTTTAATAGCAGCTAAAGCAACACAGACAAGCGCGATAGTCGGCACTAACAAATACATCTTGCTCGTAGCAGGCACTTGCAGCCACACAGGCGGGTTTTGCTGCCAAGTGTTGATTGTGGCAAAAATACCGCTGACTGTACCTTCACTTCCAAACCAGGCTGCGGAGATCGCACCTGCGAAAGCAACCGCCCCCAACACGACTAGCGTTGCCGTCTGCACCCGCGAAATCCGCCCAAAGCGGCGTTTCAAGTCTTGAAAATCAAATCTTGAAGTTGTCATAAAATAATTTTAAAGTCCCGATCGTGCATGCAACAGTAAGGGTGTCCTGCTGTCCACTTTTTAATTCTGTTGAAAATTCCGACACACCCCCATTAGTATATTTACATTTTTTAACATTTTGACCATTGTATGATAATTCATCTTGCTTGCTGTTGCCAAACTGCTTAGCGAGTCCAAACCTCGCAAAATATAGCAGAAGGAAGAAGGAAGAAGGTTTGAGTTACCCAGGAGAGAAGTTATATGAATTCCGGTAACACTGGAATGATGAGGAGTGGGGAGTGGGGGAATGTGGAATTATTGACCTTGACTTTATCATTCCCACTCAACCGGAAAAGATATCAGAAGCAATCTTCGGCAAGGATTTCAGCAATGTCGGCAACAGGGTTTCGGGCCTATTCCATAATAAAAAATAATTCTTGTGGGCCGTTTCTGCGACGCCGCCCATAAAAAGCTGATTGAAAATACTGCCACATCTGGGTCATAAACGTCGGGCGCGCTTGCTATAGTTCAAAAAAAATTACAGCAGTTCTTAATCTTGGTGAGGTATGCCCTATGCCCACGGAGGCCTATGCCCACGGAGGCCTATGCCCGCTTATCAAGCGTGGATCTCATGTTAGGAATGAGAATTAAATAACTTCCACTCTTGAAAGTGGGATGGGCGTCCCGCCCGTCCAAAAAGGACGGGCGGGA